>NZ_JBHMIP010000003.1:0-274655 GCF_048060245.1 Micromonospora sp. LOL_014 | reverse complement strand
TACGCCCGTCACGCAAGAAGGAGAAGGCCCGCTACGGCGAACCGATGCTCAAGAAGGTCCGCCAGTTGATCGAGTCGGTCAACGACACTCTCAAAGGCCAACTCGACCTGGAACAACACGGTGGGCGGACCTTCGCCGGCGTCGCTGTACGGGTGGCCCAACGCCTCCTCGCGATGGCCGCCGCGATCTGGCACAACAACAAGACCGGCGCACCCGTCACCCGGTCACTGATCGCCTACGACTACTGACCGAACTTCGGAACTACTCGTCTAGGGCTGGCGTCGCGGTTGTCCGCGTGTCTGGCCGATGGCAGTGCAAGCGCACACATTATTCCGTCGCTGTCGATACCTCCCGACACCAAGGTTCCAGCACGACCTCGGCTGAACAGGCCAAAGCCATGAGGCGTACGCGGCTGAGGTAACCCCCAGCGTCGAGTGTTCGTGTCGAGGCTGTTCGACATCCACCGCCTTGTCCAGGCTGTTTGCAGCATGTCGATCAGCGCTCGGGTCTACCGCGTGCCGCCGATCAGTGGCTCCTCGCAGCGAGACTCGGCGGCCAGCCGCGTACCTACCGCGACCGCGCAACCAAGCCAGACGCCCACCTGCCGGCCCTCGACCTGCGCGACCGACGAGCAGCGTCGCGCCGGCCATTCAAACCGTGGACAGGACGGCACCCGCGATGACCGTCTACCAGTCCGGGACTCATCGACGGTCGGCGTTGTCGTTGCCGGTTGATCGTCGGCTGTTGGCGGATGAGTTCTTCCTCTTGGCTCACCATGATGTGTCCGGTCAGCTGCGGCTGACGCCGCGGATCGCCGGGTTCGGGGTGGCGGCCGCTGTGGTGGCGGATCTGGTCGTGGCCGGTTCACTGGCGGTGACACCAGCGGGTCATCTGGCATGTCCGCCGTCGACGGTGGCGGGGGTGGGTGGGTTCGAGCGGCAGGTCGCTGCGTGGGTGGCGGCGGAGCCTGGGCAGCCGGTCCCGGTGTGGCTTGAGGTTCTGGCCGACGCGTCGGTGCCGGCGGTGGGGCAGCGGCTGGCCGAGGCCGGGGTGGTGCGGCCGGTGCGGGTCCGGCGGCTGATGGCGACCCGGACGGTGTGGGAGCCGGTGGACATGAATGTGGCGGCGTGGCCGTGGGCCCGGTTGGCGACCCGTGTTCGTCGGGGTGAGCGGCTGGATGCGTTCGACACGGCTTTGGCGGGTTTGTGTGTGGCTGTTGGTGTCGAGAGCCGGTTCCTCGACGGCGGGCCACGGGCTCGCCTGCGTTTCGGCCGGTTGGTGAGTCCGCTGCCGCCGCAGGTCGACGTGCTGTTGGTCGAGTTGGCGGCGGCGGTGGGCCGGGCGGTGTTGGGCGGTCGGACCTGACCACCGTCGCCGCTGGCCAGGCGTCTACCGGCACGCCCGCTGTCCTTTTGTCGGCCTGCCCCCTTTTTGGCTTTTCTCGGGAGTGTGTTGTGTCTGTTTCTCATGGTGTGCCGCGTCCGCGTCGGGGTGGTGTCGCCGCCGTGTTGGCCCGGTCCCGGCTCGGGGTGCCGCAGGTGGTGTTCTTCGTGTTGGCGGCTGCGGCGCCGATGACGGTGGCCGCGTCGGCGGTGCCGACGGCGTACGCGGTGACCGGCCTGACCGGTGTGCCGGTCGCCTATGCGGCGACCGCGGTGGTGATGCTGCTGTTCGCGGTCGGCTACGTCGCCATGTCGCGGCATGTCGTCAACGCGGGGTCGATGTACTCCTACATCGCGCATGGTCTCGGCCCCGCCTGGGGTGTGGCGGCGGCGTTCGTCGCGGTGGTGGCCTACAACCTGATGCAGGTCGGCCTGTACGGGGCGTTCGGTGTCGTCGCGGCCGCCGCAGCGGCGGTGGCCGGTGTCAACGTGCCGTGGTGGGTGTGGGCTGTCGCCGGCTGGCTGTTGGTCGGGGGTCTGGGGTTGGCGCGGGTCGACCTCAACGGCCGGGTCCTGGGTGTGCTGCTGGTCGCGGAGATCACCGTGGTGGTCGTCTTCGACACGATCATGGCCACCCACCCCGCCGCCGGAGGGCTGGGGCTGTACGGGTTGGAGCCGGCGCATCTGGCCGCGCCGGGGATGGCGGCGATCCTCGTCGGCGGGATCGCCGGCTACGTCGGTGTCGAGGCCACCACCGTCCTCGCGGAGGAGACCCGCGACCCCCGCCGCACGGTCGCCCACGCCACCTACACCGCGATCGCCGTCACCGCGATCCTCTACGCCGGGTCGGCGTGGGCGATGCAGACCGCCTCCGGCCCCGACCGGATCATCGACGCCGCCGCCCAGCACGGACCCGAGTTGATGTTCGCCCTCGTCGGCGGCCACCTACCCGGGCTGGTGGTCGACGTGGGCCGGCTGCTGCTGGTCACGAGCCTGTTCGCCGCCCTGCTCGCCTTCCACAACCTCGTCGCCCGCTACCTGTTCGCGCTCGGCCGTGAACACGTCCTCCCCACGAGCCTGGGCCGCACCCACGGCCGGACCGGGGCACCGAAACTCGGCTCCCTGACCCAGACGAGCGTGGCCGGCCTCGTCATCGCCGCCTACGCGGCGACAGGGTTGGACCCGATCGTCCACCTGTTCTTCTGGTTGACCGTCACCGGTGGCCTCGGCGTACTGGGCCTGATGACCGCGACCAGCCTCGCCGCCGTCCTGTTCTTCCGCGACCACCGGCGTGGTGAGAGCCGCTGGGCCGTCACCGCCGCACCCGCCGGGGCGTTCGTCGTGCTTGCCGTCATCCTCACCGCCACTCTCGCCGGCTTCGGGGACCTCCTCGACACCCCTGCCGGCTCACCCGCGCGGTGGGCGCTGCCCGGCCTCTACGCCGCCGCGATCACCACCGGCCTCGCCTGGGCCGCCGTCCTGCACCACACACGCCCCCACGTCTACGCCACCGTCGGCACCGGAGCCGACGCCACCACCCACACCACCGTCCGGAAGGAAATCCACCGATGACCACCCCCACCACTGTGATCCGTGTCGCCGACCGCCACGACATCCCACCACTCGTACCCGCCCTGGTCGACGCGTTCGCCACCACCCCGACGCCGCCCTCACACCTACCTCGCCTACCTCGGCGTCGCACCCGACCGGCAGCGCCACGGCATGGGCACCGCCCTGCTCACCCACCGCCACACCACCTGCGACACCGCCGGCACCGGCATCCACCTCGTCGCCACCAGCCACGGTGCCCGCCGCCTCTACCAACGACACGGCTACTACGACACCACCCCCACCCCGATCCACCTCCCCGACGGCGGACCACCCCTATGGCCCATGTGGCGCCAACCCCGCACCCCCCACGCTGCCGCTGGCGGTCCAGGTCGCGAGCGGTGATGACCCTCCCCGACACCAGCCACACCCCCGCCACGCCGGGCACCAACACCGCCTTCGACACAAGCCGGACACAAGCTCAGGACAAGTCAACGGCGCATCCACCCGTATCAGCGACCACCCGGCAGATGACACCAAGACGACGCATCAGCGGTATCGACCGGTACAGCTGCAGAAACGAGTTCGCGCAGCTGTACCGCGCCGGTTACTCCATCCGCCGCATCGCCCGCGAAACCCACCGCTCCTACGGCTTCGTGCACCGAATCCTCAACGAAGCCAACGTCACCTTCCGGACACGAGGCCACGACCGTCGACCGCACACCCAGACCGCCGACCACATCCCCGAAACCACCAACCCGTGACCGAGGGCACCGTACTCATCCTCGGCCTCGTCCTGCTCGCCATCGCCATCCTCCACGCGGGCAACAGCATCACCTGGGCCTACACCAAATACCGGGCCCGGCGGCTCCTCACCACCGGACTCCTCATCCTCACCGCCGTCATCCTCCTACGCCACCACACCGGCGAACCCGAATGACCCCGCCCACACCAACCGGGCTTGGGTCGACGCCTCAGACGCCGGCCTCGGTGATCGGGGTGATGGGTGGACGTGCGGTGCCCTACCGGGCCGGTCAGGCGACGGGGCGGCGGCGCCAGGCGACGATCGGCATCTCGACGTCGGGTTCGGCGGACAGGCCGTTCTCGTCGAGGGCGTTCTGCACGGCCAGCCGGGCACCGTCGAAGCGGAACTCGACCGCGTGCAGCACGTGCGGCCGCCAGTGCGACGGCATGATCCGCTCGATCACGTTGACCGCCCGCAGCGGTCGGCCCCGGGCCGGCAGCGGCGCCGGGTGGCGGTCGCTGCGCCAGTCCAGCCGCAGGCCGGGCTGGTCCACCGGCATCGTCATGTCCACCTGGTTCCAGGTGATCGCGCACTCGTCGAACTTGCGGTGGGTGACCTCGACGTTGACGTCACCGAAGCCGAGGATGACCGGACCGTTGGCGTACCAGGTGTCCAGGTCGAGGTCCCACATCAGCCAGGTGTCGACCAGCGGACGTCCGATGATGCGGGAGAACCGGGCCCGGTGGGCGGCGGCGAGCGTCGCGGCGTCGTGACACCACTGTGGCTCGTACCCATCGATGCCGAGCACGACCGACCTCCGCAGCGGACCACTCTGAATCGGTAGATCCTACCGGTGTAGTTCGTCCGGCAGCGACGCGCGGCCGGCCCCGGGGTACGGGACCGGCCACGCGGCGAGTGGTTCGGTGGGTGTTACTTGGCCAGCGTGGTGCCGGTGGAGCGCAGGTGCTCGCAGGCGCCGACGACCCGCTTGGCCATCCCGGCCTCGGCCGCCTTGCCCCAGGCCCGGGGGTCGTACGACTTCTTGTCGCCGACCTCGCCGTCGATCTTCAACACCCCGTCGTACTTGGTGAACATGTGGGTGACGACCGGGCGGGTGAAGGCGTACTGGGTGTCGGTGTCGATGTTCATCTTCACCACGCCGTAGTCCAGCGCGGCCCGGATCTCCTCCAGCAGCGAGCCGGAGCCGCCGTGGAAGACCAGGCTGAGCGGCTTCTCCTTGCCGTACTTGGCACCGACCGCGTCCTGGATCTCCTTGAGGATCTCCGGCCGCAGCTTGACGTTGCCCGGCTTGTAGACGCCGTGCACGTTGCCGAAGGTGAGCGCCGCCATGTAGCGGCCCTTCTCGCCGAGGCCGAGCGCCTCGACCATGGCCAGCCCGTCCTCGACGGTGGTGTACAGCTTCTCGTCGATGGCGCCGACGACGCCGTCCTCCTCGCCGCCGACGACGCCGACCTCGATCTCCAGCACGACCTTGGCGGCGGCGGCCTCGGCGAGCAGGTCGGTGGCGATCTCCAGGTTCTCCTTCAGCGGTACGGCGGAGCCGTCCCACATGTGCGACTGGAACAGCGGCGCGCCACCGGCGGCGACCCGCTCCTTGGAGGCGGCCAGCAGCGGGCGGACGAAGCCGTCGAGCTTGCCCTTCGGGCAGTGGTCGGTGTGCAGCGCGATGTTGACCGGGTACTTCTTGGCCACCTCCTCGGCGAAGGCGGCGAAGGCCAGCGAGCCGCTGACCATGTCCTTGACGGTCGGGCCGGAGAGGTACTCGGCACCACCGGTGGAGACCTGGATGATGCCGTCGCTCTCCGCCTCGGCGAAGCCCTGCAGCGCGGCGTTGAGGGTCTGCGAGGACGTGACGTTGATGGCGGGGTACGCGAACGCGCCGGCCTTGGCGCGGTCAAGCATCTCGGCGTAGACCTCGGGAGAGGCGATGGGCATCTCGAACGCTCCTTTGTACCGGTTCGGCCCGTCGACGGGCCGGATTCCATGCTCAGCTCACTGCGCTGGACCGCGCTGTCCTCCGTCAGGCAGTATCCCGCAGCGGCACCGCCCCGGCGACATCGGCCCTGTCTGTGGGCACGGTCAGCGACGGTCGTACTTGTCGGGGATGACCAGGCTGATCAGCCAGCCGACGACGGCCATCACGATCGCTCCCCAGAATGCCGGCCAGAACCCGTCGATGACGAACGGCAGGTCCAGTTGCTGCGCAAGCCAGTCGGTCAGCAGGAAGAGCAGGGCGTTGACGACCAGGGCGAACAGACCGAGGGTGAGCAGGTAGAAGACGCAGCCGACGACCTTGATGACCGGTTTGAGGACCGCGTTGACCAGTCCGAAGATCAGCGCCACGATGACCAGGGTCAGCGCGTTGTTGGTCGCGGTGTCCCCGGTGACGTCGATGCCGGGCACGATCAGCGTGGTTATCCACAGGGCGACCGCGTTGACCGCAAGCCTGATCAGAAATCCCATACGCCCATCCTGCCACCCGGAGTAAACCACCGCGTCACAAAAACGGACAAGCCTCCTATCTTGGACGGTGGTCAGCGGGCGCCCCGGTTGACCCGTACCGTGGTGGAAGCACCGGTACGGACGAACGGAGGGCGACATGACCTACCCGGACGAGGACATCGCCCCAGGGGACCACCTCGCTCCCGA
Organism: Micromonospora sp. LOL_014; assembly: GCF_048060245.1. Taxonomy (NCBI): domain Bacteria; kingdom Bacillati; phylum Actinomycetota; class Actinomycetes; order Micromonosporales; family Micromonosporaceae; genus Micromonospora; species Micromonospora sp. LOL_014. Next base: position 268,310 of record NZ_JBHMIP010000003.1, on the reverse strand, counting down.
GGAACGTGACCCGGAGGCGCCCGCCGACGACGCGGTCGAGCAGTCGGTCGTGGCCAACCCGGTCGAGCAGCAACCCGAGGTACACCGCGGTCTGGAGGTTGACGACTGGGACGCGGTCGAGCAGTCCCGCATCGTCGACCTCGATGACGACGACGGCTACCGCTGACGACGGCGCGACGGCCACCGGGCAACCGCGATAACCGGTGTCGACCGGTGGTGGCCGGCTGGCACCATCACCCGGGTGCTGATGACCGTGACGACGACCCACCGGCCCGCCACCGACCTCGGCTACCTGCTGGTCAAACATCCGGACCGGATGCAGTCGTTCGACGTACCCACCGGCACCGCGCACGTGTTCTACCCGGAGGCCACCGAACAGCGCTGCACCGCCGCGCTGCTGCTCGACGTTGACCCGGCGCGGCTCGCCGCCGGCGGTCCGCGCCGTGGCCGGCGCACGGCCGCGATGCCGGCGAGCTTCACCCTCGGCCAGTACGTCAACGACCGGCCGTACGCCGCGTCCAGCCTGCTCGCCGCCGCGCTCGCCAAGGTGTTCCGGTCCGCGCTGCGCGGGGAGAGCCGGGACCGTCCCGAGCTGCCCGGCACCGCCCTGCCGCTGACCATCCGGGTGCCGGTGCTGCGCTGCCGGGGCGGCGCGACTCTCGCCGAGCGACTGTTCACCCCGCTCGGCTGGACGGTGACCGCCCGACCCATTCCGCTGGACGAGCGCTACCCGCAGTGGGGGGACAGCCGCTACGTCGACCTCACCCTGACCGGCACGCTGCGGGTCGCCGACGCGCTCAACCACCTGTACGTGCTGCTGCCGGTGCTCGATGACGCCAAGCACTACTGGATCGCCCCGGACGAGTTGGACAAGCTGATCCGGGCCGGCGAGGGCTGGCTGGCCGGCCACCCGGAACGCCGGTTGATCACCCGGCGTTACCTGGCCCACCGGCGGGTGCTCGCCCGACGCGCCGAGGACCGGCTCGCCGAGGCGCGGGCCGCCGAGCTCCGGCTCGCCGACGCCGCCGTCGACGACGTCACTGGTGCTGACGACGACACTGGCGCTGACGAGGACGCCGGGCTGCCGGCGGTGGTCCGGCCGCGACCGCTGGCCGCGACCCGCCGGGCCGCTGTGCTCACCGCGCTGGCCGAGGCCGGTGCCACCCGGGTGCTCGACCTGGGCTGCGGCGGCGGTGCGCTGCTGACCGAACTGCTCGCCCAGCCCCGGTTCACCGAGATCGTCGGCACCGACGTGTCGGCCCGGGCGCTGGAGCTGGCCGCCCGGCGGCTGCGACTGGACCGGCTCCCGGCGCGCCAGCAGCAGCGGATCCGGCTGTGGCAGTCGGCGCTGACCTACCGCGACGACCGGCTGCGCGGCTACGACGCCGCCGTACTGATGGAAGTTGTCGAGCACCTCGACCCGCCCCGGCTGCCGGCGCTGGCCGAAGCGGTCTTCGGCCACGCCCGCCCCGGCACCGTGCTGGTGACCACCCCGAACGTGGAGTACAACGTGCGCTACGAAGGCCTCGCCGCGGGCGCGCTGCGGCACCCGGACCACCGGTTCGAGTGGACCCGCGCCGAGTTCGCCGACTGGGCCGGCCGGGTCGCCGCGGCGTACGGCTACCGGGTCGGGTTTCGGCCGGTCGGCGAGGTCGATCCGGACGTGGGGCCGCCGACCCAGCTGGCGGTCTTCACCCGCGACGACGCCGGCCCGGACAGCACCGGCCGCGACGACGTCGGCGCCGGGGGTGCCCGGTGAACAGGCTGGAGATCCCCGAACTCGCCCTGATCGCCCTGGTCGGTGTCTCCGGCTCCGGCAAGTCGACCTTCGCCCGCCGGCACTTCGCCGCGACCCAGGTGCTCTCCTCGGACACCTTCCGGGCGATGGTCGCCGACGACGAGAACGACCAGTCGGCGTCGGCGGACGCCTTCGACGCGCTGCACTACGTCGCCGGCAAGCGGCTGCGGGCCGGCCGGCTCACCGTGGTCGACGCCACCAACCTGCAGGAGCACGCCCGGGCCGGGCTGGTCGCGCTCGCCCGGGAACACGACGTACTGCCGGTCGCGGTGGTGCTCGACGTGCCCGAGCAGACCTGCTGGGAACGGACCCAGGGCCGGGCCGACCGCGCCTTCGGTCGGCACGTGATCACCCGGATGCAGCGTGACCTGCGCCGCTCGGTCGGCCGGCTGACCCGGGAAGGATTCCGGCACGTGTTCGTGCTGCGCGGCACCGACGAGATCGACGCCGCCGAGATCCGGCTGACCCGGCTGTACAACGACCGGCGGGAGCTGACCGGGCCGTTCGACATCATCGGTGACGTGCACGGCTGCCGCACCGAACTGGAGGCGCTGCTGACGAAGCTGGGTTGGGCGCTCGACCGCGACGACGCCGGCCGACCGGTCGACGCCCGGCACCCGCAGGGGCGTACCGCGGTCTTCGTCGGTGACCTGGTCGACCGCGGCCCGGACTCGCCCGGCGTGCTGCGCCTGGTGATGGGGATGGTGCGGGCCGGCACCGCGCTCTGCGTGCCCGGCAACCACGAGCAGAAGCTGCTGCGCAAACTGCGGGGACGCAAGGTGACCGTGTCGCACGGGCTGGCCGAGACCCTGGAGCAGTTGGCCGCCGAGTCGGCCGGGTTCACCGACGAGGTCGCCCGGTTCATCGACGGGCTGGTCAGCCACTATCGGCTCGACGGCGGCGCGCTGGTGGTGGCACACGCCGGGCTCAAGGCCGAATACCAGGGTCGGGCGTCCGGCCGGGTGCGCAGCTTCGCGCTGTACGGGGAGACGACCGGCGAGACCGACGAGTACGGTCTGCCGGTGCGCTACCCGTGGGCGCGCGACTACCGGGGTGCCGCCACCGTGGTCTACGGGCACACCCCGACGACCCGTCCCGACTGGGTGAACAACACCATCTGCGTCGACACCGGCTGCGTCTTCGGCGGCCGGCTGACCGCGCTGCGCTACCCGTCGCGGGAACTCGTCTCGGTACCGGCTGACCGCGAGTACTACCCGCCGGTCCGGCCACTGACGGCCGAGCCGGGTGCCGCCGACATCGGCGGGCCGGTCACCGACCGCCCCGACGACGTGCTGGACCTGCGCGACGTCACCGGCCGTCGGCACATCGACTACGGCTACGGCACCACGACGGTCCCGGCCGAGAACGCGGCCGCCGCGTTGGAGGTGATGAGCCGCTTCGCGGTGGATCCCCGGTGGCTGGTCTGGCTGCCGCCGACCATGTCGCCCTGCTCGACGTCGACCCGGGACGGGTTCCTGGAGCATCCGGCGGAGGCGTTCGCCGACTACCGGGCCGCCGGTGTCGACCGGGTGGTCTGCCAGGAGAAGCACATGGGATCCCGGGCGGTGGTGCTGGTCTGCCGCGACCCGGCGGGGGGCCCACTGTTCGGCCCCGGCGGCGGGGTGGTGCACACCCGGACCGGGCGGCCGTTCTTCACCTCCGACGAGCGGACCGAGGCGCTGCTGGCCCGGATCCGGGCGGCGGCCGAGGCGGCCGGGCTGTGGCAGCGGCTAACCACCGGTGCCGGGCCGGCCGGCTGGCTGCTGCTCGACTGCGAGCTGCTGCCCTGGTCGGCGAAGGCGCTCGGGCTGATCCGCGAGCAGTACGCCAGCGTCGCCGCCGCCGGCCGGGCCGCGCTGCCCGCCGCGTTGGACGTGCTCGACGCCGCCGCCGGTCGGGGCCTGCCGGTCGGGCAGCTGCGTGCCCGGTTGGCCCGCCGGGCCGGCGACGTCGACCGGTACGCCGACGCCTACCGGGCGTACGTCGGTGACCCGGACGCGGTGACGCTGGCGCCGTTCGCGGTGCTGGCCGCCGACGGCCGCTCGTACGCCGACCGCGACCACGGCTGGCATCTGGAGTGCGCGGACGCGCTGGTGGCGGCCGATCCGCAGCTGTTCACCACCACCCGTCGGCGGGTGGTGGAGCTCACTGACGAGGCGGCGGTGACCGACGCCACCGACTGGTGGTCGGAGCTGACGGCGGCCGGCGGTGAGGGCATGGTGGTCAAGCCGTACGCCGGACTGACCGCCCGCAGCGGCACCGGCCGGCTGCTGCAGCCCGGCGTCAAGTGCCGGGGCCGGGAGTATCTGCGGATCATCTACGGTCCGGAGTACACCGAACCGGAGCGGTTGGCCGAGCTGCGCCGGCGGTCGCTGGGCCGAAAACGGTCGATGGCGCTGCGCGAACACGGTCTCGGTCTGGCCGCGCTGGATCTGCTGGCCACCGGCGCACCGCTGTGGCGCCGGCACGAGTTGGTCTTCGCGGTGCTCGCCTGCGAGTCCGAACCGGTCGACCCACGACTGTGAGCACTGGCCCGGTATGGTTCTGCGAATGTCAGTGCGCGAACGTGTCGGCCATATGTTCCGGGGTGCGGCGATCGGGGTGGCAGAGGCCGTCCCGGGGGTCAGCGGCGGGACCATCGCCCTGGTCACCGGCGTGTACGAGCGGCTCATCGCCTCGGCCGGGCACCTGATCAGCGCGGTCCGGTACGCGGTCACCGACGTGCCCCGTAAGCAGGGCTGGGCGCGCAGCGGGGAGCAGTTCCGGCAGGTGCACTGGGGGGTGATCATCCCGCTGGCGCTGGGCATGCTGCCGGGTCTGCTGCTGGCGGCCCGGCTGCTGGAGCCGATGCTGGAGGAGTACCCGGAGCACACCCGAGGGTTGTTCTTCGGCCTGGTGCTGGCCTCGGTGCTAGTGCCGGTCTCGATGATCGGCCGGCCGTGGCGCGGCCGGGACGTCTTCGCGGTGGTCGCCGCCGGGGTCGCTGCGTTCGTGCTGACCGGTCTACCGTCGGCCAGCATCGACCCGAACCCGGTGGTGGTGCTGCTGGCCGCCGCGGTCGCGGTCTGCGCGCTGGTGCTGCCGGGCGTGTCCGGGTCGTTCCTGCTGCTGACCGTCGGGCTCTACGAGCCGACCATCGAGGCGGTCAACGACCGCGACGTCGGCTACCTGGCGGTCTTCGCCGTCGGCATGCTCGTCGGGTTGACGCTGTTCGTGAAGCTGCTGCAGTACCTGTTGGAGCACCACCGGCGGGTGACCCTGGCGGTGATGACCGGGGTGATCGTCGGTAGCCTGCGGGCGCTGTGGCCGTGGCAGACCGAGGAGCGCGGGCTGCTCGCCCCTGGCAGCAACGTGCTGTCGGTGGTGTTGCTGCTGGTGCTGGGGGTCGCCATCGTCACCGCGATGGTGGTTCTGGAGCAGCGTCGGCTGCGCCGCGCGGCGGTCGATGTCACCCAGGAGGAGTCGCCGCAGCTGCCGACCCACCACTGAGCTGGTCCGCCGGCCGGTTGGCCGACCGGCCCAGCGGGCTTTTCCTCATCGGGTCGGTCCGGTCCGGTCGGGTCAGACGGTGCCGTGCTCCGCGTCCGGCAGCCGGTCGAGGTAGTCGGCCGGCAGCGGCGTCAGGTCGTCGAGCCGACCGATGGCCAGTGCCCGGTAGGTGAGCCGGGCGGCCTCTTCCAGGTTGACCGCCCGCTTGTGGGCGAGTTCCACCGACCCGGCCAGTACGGAGCAGCCGTGCCGGGACAGGATCAGGCAGTTGGTGCCGTCGGCGGCCGCGTCGGCGGCGGCTCGGGCGAGCCGCTGTCCGCCGGGCGGCGCGAACGGCACGGTGACGACGCGCCGCAGGTAGAAGGCGTGGTCGGTGGTGACCAGCCGAATCGGTACGCCGAGCGTGTCCAGCAGCAGCATGCTCTGCGGGTGCAGATGCACGATGGCGCGGACGTCGGGGCGGGCACGGTAGACCGCCAGGTGCAGCGCCAGCTCACTGGTCGGTCGGACCTGCGGTTCGTCGGGCAGGGTGCAGCCGTCCGCGATCCGCACCCGGGCGAACGATGCCGGGCCGAGCCGGTCCAGCCAGGTGCCGGACGCGGTTACCCAGCATTCATCGTCGCCCGGCAGGCGGGCGGAAAGGTTGCCGCCGGAGCCCACGACGAGACCGGCGCGCACCACGTCGGACCCGACGTGGGCAAGCTGGTCCCGCAGATCGCCAGCGATGTACGTCACGCGGCGACCTCCGTAAACCTTGGGCACCTTGCCTGGCAGCTCCGCCTCCGCGAGTCGACCAGGCAAGGCGCCGTCAGGTCAGCGTGCCTTCTTGGTGGCGCGCTTACGCGGCGGGGTCAGCAGATCCGCGATCGTGGCGATCGCGGTCGGCACCAGCCGGTAGTAAGCCCACACTCCGCGCTTCTCCCGCTCCAGCAAGCCGGCCTCGGTGAGGATACGCAGGTGGTGGCTCACCGTCGGCTGGGAGAGCCCCAGCGGAGCGGTGAGGTCGCAGACGCAGGCCTCGCCTTCCGGCGCCGACTGGATCAGGCTGAGCAGCCTGAGTCGGGCCGGGTCGGCGAGCGCCTTGAGGACTCCAGCGAGTCGCTCCGCGTCCGCGCGTTCGATCGGCTCGCCGGCAAGCGGCGAGATTTGAGGCATGGTCATTTCAGCCAACGCAGTTCCCACGAAACCCATCCTTCCACCAAACAGCATCGATCCGCCTGCATATCAGCAGATCCGAATCGGCAAACTTTTAGGCCGGAAGGCCGAGGTCAGCCAACGTATAGGCGGCCCGATAGGCCAGTCCGGCTGCCCGAACCGCGTCACCGGCCCCACGATCGACGATCACCGCCACGCCGACCACCTCAGCCCCTGCCTCCTGTAACGCCTCGACAGCGGTCAGTACGCTTCCGCCGGTCGTCGAGGTGTCCTCCACTGCCAGCACCCGCCGGCCGGCCACGTCCGGCCCTTCGATCCGTCGCTGGAGTCCGTGCGTCTTGCCAGCCTTGCGCACCACGAAGGCATCCAGTCGCCGTTGCTCCGCCGCAGCGGCGTGCAACATGGACAGAGCCACCGGGTCCGCTCCCAACGTCAGGCCACCAACCGCGTCGTACTCCCAGTCCGCGGTGAGATCGAGCAGCACCCGTCCCACCAGCGGTGCGGCGGCGTGGTGCAGCGTCACCCGCCGCAGGTCGACGTACCAGTCAGCCTCGCGACCTGACGACAACACCACTCTGCCGTGCACCACGGCCAGGTCAGTGATGAATTTGCGCAGGTCGTCGAGGTTCCCCATGTCACAAAGAGTACTGCCCGTCACTGGGTCCCCATCCGCCGGCCCGGCAACTCGCCGATATCCACCATCCGCCTCGCTACCTGGTCATACACCACGAAATCCCTGGTCAACGCGGCGACCAGTGCAGCGACGTACCCGCTGATACGCTCTTCGGCTCACTCGCGACTCTTTGGGCGCCCGGCCGCCAACCGGAGCAGTCCATGCGGAGCGTGACGCACCACAGTGGCGAGCGTCTTGTAGCGCCAGTCGGGGACGCTCACCGCCCGCCCCCTGGCCAGGTCCCGCAGGCCATCGGCGACCACGTCGTCGGCCCGCAGCCACAGCCAGGTCGGCGAGCCGGAGGTCCGGATGCCGGCGCGTTCGTGGAACTCGGTGCGGACGTAGCCCGGGCACAACGCCATCACCCGCACCCCGAGGTGGCGGACCGACATGTCGATCGACTCACTGAAGTTTGTCACCCAGGCCTTGCTCGCCGAATAGGTCGAACCAGCTGCTAATGGCCCAAAGCCCGCCACCGACGAGACATTAATCACTCTGCCCTGTCGGCGTTGCACCATGCCGGGCAGGACAGCATGCGTCAACCGCAGCACCGCCTCCACATTGAGCCGCAGCAGCCGCAGCTCGTCCGCCTCATCGGTGCGCCGGAACGACCGGTTCAGACCGATGCCCGCGTTGTTGACCAGCAGGTCGACCGGCGCGTCGACGGACCGCAGCCGGTCGGCCACGGCGGTCACTCCACCGTCAGTAGCCAGGTCGGCGTCGAGCACCTCGACGGTCACGCCGTGCCGGTCGGCCAACTCGTCCGCCAACGTGGTGAGCCGCTGCCGGTCACGGGCGACCAGCACCAGCCGATACCCGTCGGCGGCGAGCCGACGGGCGAAGCTGGCACCGAGGCCGGCGGTGGCCCCGGTGACCAGTGCGGTACGCAGGGCAGGCTTGTCCCCCACGTCGTCACCTCCTACGAGGACCGGGTCTCCCCGTACCGGCGGGTCGGTCCGCCCCGGGCGGACCGACCCGTGATCGACTGATCGTCAGCTGGTCGGCGGCGGGGGGTTGCCCGGCGGATTCTCCGGCGGCTCGGCAGCCGGCGGCGCGCCAGGGGTCGGCGGCGGACCGGGCGGGGTGGCCGTCGGCGGTGGGCCGGCAGCCGGCGGCCCACCGGGGGCGGCTGGGTAACTCGGGTAGGCGCCGCCCGGCATCGGCGGCACGCCGTACCCACCGCCCGGCACCGGCGGCTCCCAGGCCACGGCCGGCTTACGGAAGAAGTCGTTCGACGGCGGCAGCGCCAGCAGGATCAGCGCGGCCAGCAGCGCCAGCACGGTCACGACGCCGAGCAACAGGTTGGCCGGCTCGTACCAGCCGGGCAGCGCGGCCTCCAGATCCCGTTGCACCTGCGCCGGGTCCGGCATGTCCGGGTCGGTGCTGGTCGGGCCGGTGGGCAACGCGCTGCCGGCCGCTCCGAGCGCGAGCCCGCCCCCGGAGCAGCAGAGGAAGATGCCACCGAGCACCCAGGTGACGATCCGAGACGGGTTCTTGCCCCGGTTGTTGAGCAGAGCCAGCACCACCAGGCCGGCGGCGATCAGCAGGCCGAAGATCGCGCCGGCGATCAGGGAGATCGTCGTAAGGCTGCTGATGGCCTCCATGTCGGTGCCGGCGTAGGCGTCCTCGTAGACCTGTTGCATCGTGCCCATCACCGACAGCGCGACGATCAGGCCGACGACCTGCAGCGCGGCGATCAGGAACAGCAGGTAACTCGAAATGGTGACGGTGCTCGGCCGCGCCTTGACCGGTGGCGCGGCCGGATTCGGATCCGACACGGCTCTCCTTCCCGAAGCTTCGGAAGATCACCGTAGCGGTACCCCGCCAGTGACACGGGGCAAACGGACGCCGCGTCGACCTCGCGTTTCGTCGCCGAACCCGGCCTCGCCGTCGAGCAGAGCGATCGACAGCACTCACCGATGCACATCGATGCCGGTCAGCCGGCCTGCACCGCCAGCCCTTCCTTGTCGTCGGCGAGCTGCACCCGGACGGTGTCGCCGTCACGGATCTCGCCGGCCAGCAGCGCCTTGGCCAACTGGTCGCCGATCGCCGACTGGACCAGTCGACGCAGCGGCCGGGCTCCGTAGATCGGGTCGTAGCCGTGCTCGGCCAGCCAGCTGCGGGCAGTGTCGTCGACGTCCAGGGTCAGCCGCCGGTCGGCCAACCGCCGGCGCATCCGGTCCAGTTGAATGTCCACGATCGACCGCAGCTCGGCGCCGCTGAGCATCGCGAAGACCACGATGTCGTCCAGCCGGTTGAGGAACTCCGGCTTGAAGTGCGCCCGGACCACGGCCAGCACCGCGTCGCGGCGCTGCTCCTCGGTCAACGTCAGGTCGTTGATCAGCGTCGAGCCGAGGTTGGAGGTGAGGATCAGGATCGCGTTGCGGAAGTCGACCGTACGGCCCTGCCCGTCGGTGAGCCGACCGTCGTCGAGCACCTGCAGCAGCACGTCGAAGACGTCCGGGTGAGCCTTCTCCACCTCGTCGAGCAGGATCACCGAGTACGGCCGGCGGCGTACCGCCTCGGTCAACTGACCGCCCTCCTCGTACCCGACGTAGCCGGGCGGGGCACCGACCAGCCGGGCCACGGAGTGCTTCTCGGCGTACTCGCTCATGTCGATGCGAACCATGGCCCGCTCGTCGTCGAAGAGGAACCCGGCCAGCGCCTTGCCCAGCTCGGTCTTGCCGACGCCGGTCGGGCCGAGGAAGAGGAAGCTGCCGGTCGGCCGGTCCGGGTCGGCGACCCCGGCCCGGGCCCGGCGGACCGCGTCGGAGACGGCGGTGACGGCGGCGGCCTGGCCGACCACCCGGGCCCCCAGCGAGGACTCCATCCGTAGCAGCTTGGCGGTCTCGCCCTCCATGAGCCGGCCGGCCGGGATGCCGGTCCAGGCGGCGACGACGGCCGCGATGTCGTCCGCGCCGATCTCCTCCTTGAGCATCGCGCCGTCGGCCTGCAGCGCGGCCAGCTCGGTCTCGGCGCGGGCCAGCTCGCCCTGCAGCGCCGGGATCCGGCCGTACCGCAGCTCGGCGGCGCGCTCCAGCTCACCGTCGCGTTCGGCCCGCTCGGCCTCGCCGCCGAGGCGTTCCAACTCCTCGCGGGCGGTGGAGATCCGGGTGATGTGCCCCTTCTCCAGCTGCCAGCGGTCGCTGAGCGCGGTCAACTGCTCGCGCTTGTCGGCCAGCTCCCGGCGCAGCCGCTCCAGGCGCTGCGCCGAGCCGGGGTCCGGCTCCTTGGCCAGCGCCATCTCCTCGATCTCCAGCCGGCGGACGGCCCGCTCGATCTCGTCGACCTCGACCGGCCGGGAGTCGATCTCCATCCGCAGCCGGGAGGCGGACTCGTCGACCAGATCGATCGCCTTGTCCGGCAGGAACCGGTCGGTGATGTAGCGGTCGGACAGGCCGGCGGCGGCGACCAGCGCGGCGTCGGTGATCCGTACGCCGTGGTGCACCTCGTAGCGTTCCTTGAGCCCGCGCAGGATGCCGATGGTGTCCTCCACGGTCGGCTCGCCGACCAGCACCGGCTGGAACCGGCGCTCCAACGCCGGGTCCTTCTCGATGTGCTCGCGGTACTCGTCGAGGGTGGTGGCGCCGACCATCCGCAGCTCGCCACGGGCCAGCATCGGCTTGAGCATGTTGCCGGCGTCCATCGAGCCCTCGCCCTTGCCGGCACCGACCACGGTGTGCAGCTCGTCGAGGAAGGTGATCACCTGGCCGTCGGAGCTCTTGATCTCCTCCAGGACGGATTTGAGCCGCTCCTCGAACTGGCCCCGGTACTGCGCACCGGCGACCATCGCGCCGAGGTCGAGCGACACCAGCCGCTTGTCGCGCAGCGACTCGGGTACGTCGCCGGCGACGATCCGCTGGGCGAGCCCTTCGACGATCGCGGTCTTGCCGACGCCGGGTTCGCCGATCAGCACCGGGTTGTTCTTGGTACGCCGGGACAGCACCTGGATCACCCGGCGGATCTCGGCGTCCCGGCCGATCACCGGGTCGATCTTGCCGTCCCGGGCGCTGGCGGTCAGGTCGACGCCGTACTTCTCCAGGGCCTGGTAGGTCTGCTCGGGGTCGGCGGTGGTGACCCGGCGGTCGCCGCCGCGTACCGACGGGAACGCGGCGACCAGGTTTTCCTCGGTGGCTCCGGCATCCTTGAGTAGCCCGGCGACGGCCCCGCCGACCCGGGCCAGGCCGGCCAACAGGTGCTCGGTGGAGGTGTACTCGTCGCCGAGTGGACGGGCGATCTGCTCGGCCGCGCCGATCGCGTTGGCGAACTCGCGGGACAGGCTCGGCTCGGCGACGCTGGAGCCGCGCGCGGCGGGCAGGTTCTCCACGGTCCGTACGGCGGACCGGCGGATCTCCACCGGGTTGGCGCCGACGGCCCGCAGCAGGCCGGCGGCGGTTGAGCCGCCGGTGTCCAGCAGGGAGAGCAGCAGATGCCACGGTTCGACCGTGGCGTGGCCCCGCTGGTTGGCGATGGCGACCGCGGCGGTGATGACTTCGCGACTCTTGGTGGTCAAACGTTCGGCGTTCATGAGCTCCCCTGTACGGCAGGTTGGTCCACTGATGAGGACACCACCAGACTTGAGTCTATTCCACTCAACTCCGATCGACGAGTCGACCGCCGAAGCCCGACCCGCACCGGGCTACCGCCCGTACGGTTCCCAGGAGATCTCCACCCACCCGGCACCCGACGGCTGTCGCGCCTTGAGCAGCACCGCGCCGCCCGGCCGGACCGCCTGCACCGTCCCGTCCCGCAGCCGGGTCAGGTAGGCGCCCTGCACCGGCCAGTCAACCGGCTCGAAGCGGCCGTCGGAGCCGACCGACCAGACACCGGTACTGGTGGTGACCAGCAGCCGGCCACCGTCCGGCAGCACCGACATCACCTCCGGCGGCGGGTCATCGAACCGCACCGGCTCCAGCCGACCCCAATCGGCCCGCCAGACGAGCGGAAACTCACCCGGCAGGGGCACCGGCTCGCCGATCAGCCAGTAACCGCCCGACGGCGTCGTCTCCACGACGAGCTGACGGATCCGCTCCGGATCCGCGACGGTGACCGCGTCGGTCCGCCACAGCCAGCGCACCCCTGGCCCACCGCCGCCATCATCGTCGGTCGCCACCGGCGCGCCGAACGCCACATGCAGCCGGCCGTCGTGCAGCCCGGCCACGGTCAGCTTGTCGCCGATGTGGCCGACGGTCTGCACCACCGGGATCGGCGGCTGCGGGGCCAACGGGACCGTCCCCTGCTCGGTCACCTCGACGACCCGCGGCACGGGATCGGTTCGGCAACACACCTGGTACGGCCCGTCCCAACTGGCGAACTCGGGCGGCATCGACCCGTCCGGACTGTCACCCTGGGTGAAGGTCACACCCCCGTCGACCGACCGGTACCAGGCCGCGCCGGCGGACAGCACCAGGCTGCCGTAGCCGACCAGCATCGAATGCTCCACCGCCGCCGGGTCCGGGTGCTCCCGGTGCTGCCAGGACCGGCCGCCGTCGGCGGTCGCGTAGAGCTGCGACGGGCAACCCGACGCAACCCCGACGGACGCCCGGGCGTTGCATCCGTGAAAGAAGGCGTACCCGTGGTCGGCGTCGTCGAACGCGACGAATGGGGCGTTGTAGCCGGCCCGCACCCGCATCGGGCGTACCTCGACGGCGGGCCCGCCGACAGGCCCCGTCGCGTCCGTCGACGGGGCCGCGCGGTCTGGAGGTGGCCGGCGGATGTCGCCGATCGAACACCCGGTGAGGATCAGCACGGCCGACAGACCGACGGCCGCGACCGACCCGCCTACCCGACGTCGCATCCACCCTCTCCTTCCGCCCGCGCCCCACAACCGCCCGGTCCGGCGACCACTCCTGGCCGATTCGGCACCGCGTCCGCACCAGTCTGCCGGGACGCGGCGCGACCGTCTGCCCTTAGGCGGCGTAGCGTGGACGGTGTGCGCGCACGTGTGGAACAGGTCGATCTCCCCGGCATCGGAGTACGCCACGACCTGATGACCGAGTCAGGCCGACGGATCGGCGTGGTGAGTCACCGGTCAGGGCGTCGTGACCTCGTCCTCTACGACCGGGACGATCCGGACGCCTGTGACGCCGACATCCCGCTGACCGACGACGAGGCGGAGGCGCTCGCCGACATCCTCGGCGCGTCGCTGATGCTCAGCCAGCTCGCCGGGTTGCGCGACCAGGCGGCCGGGCTGCTCACCGAGCAGGTGCCGATCTCGGCTGGCTCGCCGTTCGTCGGCCGCACCCTCGGCGACACCAAGACGCGGACCCGTACCGGGGCGTCGATCGTGGCGGTGCTGCGCAACCGGGAGGTGCTGGCCTCCCCGGGGCCGGAGTTCCGGTTCGCCGCCGGCGACGTGGTGGTGGTCGTCGGTACCAGGTCCGGGCTGGACGGCGTGGGCGGCATCCTCGCCGACGACGACCCGGCCGGCTGACCCGGCCATGCACGACAGCGCACTGCTGCTGATCGAACTCGGCGCGCTGCTGCTGCTCCTCGGGCTGCTCAGCCGCCTGTCCCGGCGCTACGGGCTGTCGCCGATCCCGCTCTATTTGCTCGCCGGGCTGCTGTTCGGTCACGGCGGCCTGCTCCCGCTGCACGACATCCAGGACTTCTTCGCCGTCGGGGCAGAGATCGGCGTGGTGCTGCTGCTGGTGATGCTCGGGCTGGAGTACTCGGCGAGCGAGCTGATCGGCAACCTGCGCCGGGCGGCACCGGCCGGCCTGATCGACGCGCTGCTCAACGCGCTGCCCGGGGTCGCGTTCGCCCTGCTGCTCGGCTGGGGGCCGACCGCCGCCGTGGTGCTCGGCGGGATCACCTGGATCTCGTCGTCCGGCGTGATCGCCAAGATGCTCGGCGACCTGGGCCGGCTGGGTAACCGGGAAACGCCGGTCATCCTGTCGATCCTGGTCGTCGAGGACCTGGCGATGGCGTTCTACCTGCCGGTGCTCAGCGCGGTGCTGATCGGCGCCGGGCTCGCCGCCGGCAGCCTGGCGGTCGCGGTGGCGGTCACCGCGGTCACCGTCGTGCTGCTGGTCGCGGTCCGGTTCGGCCACCGGATCTCCGCTCTGCTGTCGGTACGCGACCCGGAGGCGCTGCTGCTCGGCGTACTCGGATTGACCCTGCTGGTCGCCGGGATCGCCGCCGAACTGCAGGTCTCCGCGGCGGTCGGCGCGTTCCTGGTCGGCATCGCGCTGTCCGGGCCGGTGGCGCACAGCGCCACCGAACTGCTCACCCCGCTGCGGGACGTGTTCGCTGCGGTCTTCTTCGTCTTCTTCGGGCTGGTGACCGACCCCCGGGACATCCCGCCGGTGCTGCTGCCGGCCCTCGGGCTGGCGGTGGTGACGATGTGCACCAAGGTGCTGACCGGTTACCTGGCCGCCAAGCGGGCCGGTATCGCCGCTCCCGGTCGGTGGCGGGCCGGGCTGGCGCTGATGCCGCGTGGGGAGTTCTCCATCGTGATCGCCGGCCTGGCGGTCGCCAGCTCCGGTATCGAGCCGGCGCTCGCGCCGTTGGCCACCGCGTACGTGCTGATCACCGTGGTGACCGGACCGGTGCTGGCCCGGATTCCGGATTCCCGCTGGTTCAAGCGTCGGCTGCGGAGGCGGCCCGCACCCCTCGCGGCCAGCGGGGATCACCTGACGGAAGCGGACCGGCACGTACCGGCTTCGTGAAAGGCATTACCAGGGACTTCCCCGATCACCCTCCGACACGCTACCGTGGCGCGGCAGTAGCTAGTGGTAGGCCCAGGGCCGGTTGTGCCCTGTCGGCCGCGAACGGGAGGGTCCCCGTTGAGCGTGCAAGAGTCGGCGTTCCGCGGCTTCACCAACCCGGTGGACCCGTCGCCCGCCGAGCTGCGCGCCTGGGCATACCAGCCGGACTCGGTCCCGCTGCAGTCGATGCCGCAGGACTGGGACCTGCTCGTCTCCGGTGACCGGTTGATCACCACGCTGTTCGACCTGGCGATGGATCCGACCTGTCCGGCCCGCCGGTTTGCGCTGCACTGCCTCTACATCTACGCGGCGGACGGCATCCGGACCAACTTCCGCGCCCACCCGAAACGGCGGCTGCGCAAGCTGGTCGAGCAGGCCGAGCAGGACGGCGACGAGCTGATGTCGGTCTGGGCGCACAACACCCGGGTGCTGCTGGCCAAGCCGCAGCTGTTCGACTACCACGACTGGTGCGAAGGCGGCCTGGTCCGTAAGTCCCGCCGGCTGAGCTAGCATCCGCGAGTCCCGCCGGCTCAGCTGATCGTCAACGGCTCCCGCCGGCTGAGTGACCGACGGACCGGTCCGGCTCCGCCCCCGCTTACTCCTGCCGGCTGCCCCGGTTGGGCCGCCACACCACCAGCGCGGTTGAGGTGCGGCTGGTCGGGACCAGGTCACGTCGCGGGTACGGGCCGACCGACTCCAGCTCGGCGATCCGCCGGTACGCCTCGGCCAGCTCGGCGCGCAACCCGTCAACCTGCTGCTGCAGGTCGCCGACGAGCTGCTCCAGCCCGATGATCCGCTTGATGCCGGCCAGGTTGACGCCGTCGTCCTGGCTGAGCCGCTGCACCTCGCGCAGCAGCACCACGTCCCGGACGCTGTACCGGCGGCCGCCGCCAGCCGCCCGGCCGGCCTGCACCAGGCCCAGCCGGTCGTACTGGCGCAGCGTCTGCGGATGCATGCCGGCCATCCGCGCCGCCACCGAGATGATCAGGACCTTGGCGTCGGAGGCGGCCTCGAACGTGATCAGCAGATCCTCGTCCACCCCTCACTCACCTCCCGTCTGTCCCTCGCGGCGACCCGGCGGCCTGCTCCTCGTTGCGACGCAGCCGGGCGGCGAGACGTTCCCGGTCGGCAGCGGGGGTGTGCTCCGCGAAGGTCCGCAGGGCGGCCTGTGCCGACTCGTCCACGGTAGCCGGAACGACGACCTCGACGGTAACCAGAAGATCACCGGCGGTGCCGTCCCGGCGGGGCACACCCTTGCCGCGCGCCCGCAAGGTACGCCCACTCGGTGTACCCGGTTGCACCCGAAGCGTTACGGCACCGTCCATGGTCGGGACCCGCAGGTCGGTGCCGAGCACCGCCTCGGCGTAGGTGATCGGCACGGTCAACGTGAGATCGTCGCCGGTCCGCCCGAACAGTTCGTCGTTGCGGACCTTGACCAGCACGTACAGGTCACCGGCCGGGCCACCCCGGTCGCCCGGCTCGCCCCGCCCGGCCAACCGGATCCGCTGGCCGTCCGCCACGCCGGATGGGAAGCGGACGTTCAGCGTCCGGGTCTTGGTCACCCCACCGGAGCCATGACATTCCGGGCACTTCTCGTCGACGATCGTGCCCACCCCCTGGCAGTCACGGCACGGCTCGGAGAAGCTGAACGACCCCTGGTTGCGGGTGGTCAGCCCGGACCCGGCACAGGTCGGGCAGGTCCTCGGCACCGAGCCTGGCTTGGCACCGTTGCCGTGGCAGGTGTCGCACACCCCAGGTGCCCGCAGGCTCAGCGGCAGCGTCGTGCCGCGTACGGCGGCGCCGAAGTCCAGCACCACCTCGGCCTCGACGTCGCGGCCTCGGGCCGGTCCACGGGTACGCATCCCGCCCCCGCCGCCGCCGGAAAAGATCGAGCTGAAAATGTCGGAAAACCCGGCCCCGCCGAACCGACGGTCGCCGGCACCGCCAGCCCCGGCGAAGCCGCCGAACAGGTCGGCCGGGTCGAAGCCCGGCCCGCCGCCACGCGCCCCCCGGCGGAACGCACCCGAACCGAACAGCGAGCGCATCTCGTCGTACTCCTTGCGCCGCCGATCGTCGGCGAGCACGTTGTACGCCTCCGACACCGCCTTGAACCGCTCCTCAAAGGCCGAGTTGCCGGGATTGTGGTCGGGATGCAACTCGCGGGCCAGCTTGCGGTACGCCTTCTTGATCTCGTCGGCGGAGGCCGTCTTGGGCACCCCCAGTACGGCGTAGAAGTCCTTTTCCAGCCAGTCCTTGGAACTCACCCTGTCCTCCTCCTGTCCGTCACCGGACCCCGACCCTGACCGCCCTGGTGCCAGGTGGACGACCGGCCAACCACTGCGGGCCCGGCCCACGCGCGGCGGCCGGTACCGCGGTGCCGGCGGCGGGACGCGGTCCGCGTCCCGCCGCCGGCAGTGATGTGCGCCGGTGGACCACCGGCGGCGGTCATTCCGGGTCTGCGACAGCGACCAGCGCCGCCCGCAGCAGCCGGTCCCCGAGCAGGTAGCCCCGCCGCATCACGTCGACGCAGGTGGGTTCGGTGACCTCGGCGGAGGTCAGGTGCGCGACCGCCTCGTGCAGGGTGGGATCGAACGGGTCGCCCTTCTCGCCGAACGCGGTGAGCCCGAACTTGCCCAGCGCCGCGCCGAGTTGCTCGGCCACGGCGCCGAACGGGCCGACCAGGTCGCCGTGCTCCCGTGCCCGGTCCAGGTCGTCCAGGATCGGCAGCAGCGCGGCGAGAACCGCACCAGTGGCCTGATCTGCGGCGACCCCTTTGTCCCGCTCGACCCGCTTGCGATAGTTGGCGTACTCAGCGGTCACCCGCTGCAGGTCGCGGGTGCGTTCGTCGAGATCGGCGCGGAGCGCCTCCAGCTCGGCGCCGAGCGGACCGGAACCGGCCACGCCCCCGGCCGCCTCCTCGGCGTCCGACTCCGGCGCCGGCTCCACCACTTCGCCGACCACCGGCTCGTCGACGACAGCGGTGTCCGACGAGTCGGGCTGAACGGCCCGGTCGGTGCCGGTCGCGGACCCGCTGCTCGTCGCGGACCCGCTTCCGGTCGCGGACCGGGTCGGCTCGTCCTTTCCGGTGTCGCTGGCGGCCGACCCGTCAGCGGACCTGTCGTCGGCTTTCCCGCTCACTGGCTCCTCCTCCGTGCCCGACCGGGCGTGCCGCCCGGTCGGACGATGGTCGGTGGGGGGTGCCGCACCCGTCGGCTCGGCCGCCGCGTGCCGCGCGGTCCGAGGCCGCGTCCCGGTCGGGTCGATCCGGCGTTTGTCCCGGATCACCAGGCGCTCGGTGGTCTCACCGTCCGCCTGCTCGACCGGTGCCGAGCGGCGCCTCGGCGGGCCGGTGCCGGCCGGATCAGCGGCCCGTGACTTCTCCGTCATGTGGCTACCTCGCTCCGTGCGGCAGTTCGAGGGAAGATCATCGCTGGTCCTCGGCCTCGACGGAGACTCACTTCTTGTCGTCCTCGATGATCTCCGCGTCGACCACGTCGTCCGGCCCGCCGGCGGCACCACCTGACGCGGACGCCCCAGCGGCGCCCGGTCCGGCGGTGCCCGGTCCGGGCTCGCCGGGGGTGCCGGCACCGCCCGGCTGCTCGGCCTGCTGGGCGTAGAGCTGCGAGCCGGCCTGCTGGGAAACCTGCGCCAGCTTCTCGTGCGCGGACTTGATCGCCTCGATGTCGCTGCCGGCCAACGCGCCACGCAGTTCGCCCAGCGCGTCGTTCATCTGGTCGCGGGAGTCCGACGGCAGCTTGTCGCCGCTCTCGGCGAGAAACTTCTCGGTCTGCCACTGCAGCTGTTCGGCCAGGTTGCGGGTCTCCGCCTCCTCGCGACGCCGCTTGTCCTCGTCGGCGTGGTCCTGCGCGTCGCGCATCATCCGCTCGATGTCGTCCTTCGGCAGCGCCGAGCCGCCGGTGATCGTCATCGACTGCTCCTTGCCAGTGCCCAGGTCCTTGGCGTTGACGTGGACGATGCCGTTCGCGTCGATGTCGAAGGCGACCTCGACCTGCGGCACGCCGCGCGGCGCCGGCGGGAGCCCGGTGAGCTCGAAGGTGCCGAGCTTCTTGTTGTACGCGGCGATGTCCCGCTCACCCTGGAAGACCTGGATGAGCACCGACGGCTGGTTGTCGTCGGCCGTGGTGAACACCTCGGAGCGCTTGGTCGGGATGGTGGTGTTGCGCTCGATCAGCTTGGTGAAGATGCCGCCCTTGGTCTCGATGCCCAGGCTCAGCGGGGTCACGTCGAGCAGCAGGACGTCCTTGACCTCGCCCTTGAGCACACCGGCCTGCAGCGCGGCACCGACCGCGACCACCTCGTCCGGGTTGACGCCCTTGTTCGGCTCCCGGCCGGTCAGCTGCTTGACCAGGTCGGAGACGGCCGGCATCCGGGTGGACCCGCCGACCAGGATGACGTGGTCGACATCGGCCAGCTTGACGCTGGCGTCCTTGATCGCCTGCTCGAACGGGCCCTTGCAGCGGTCCAGCAGGTCCTGGGTCATCCGCTGGAACTCGGCGCGGGTCAGCGTGACGTCCAGGTGCAGCGGCGCCGACGGGGCGCCGTCCGACCCGGCCGGGCCGGCGGTGATGTACGGCAGGTTGATGCTGGTCGTGGTGGCGGCGGACAGCTCGATCTTGGCCTTCTCCGCGGCTTCCCGCAGCCGCTGCATCGCCATCTTGTCCTGGGCGAGGTCAACGCCGTGCTGGCCACGGAACGTCTTCACCAGGTGGTCGATGATCCGCTGGTCCCAGTCGTCACCACCGAGCAGGTTGTCACCACTGGTCGACTTGACCTCGATCACGCCCTCGCCGAGCTCCAGCAGCGAGACGTCGAAGGTGCCGCCACCGAGGTCGAAGACCAGGACGGTCTGCTCCTTGGAGCCCTTGTCCAGGCCGTACGCCAGGGCCGCCGCGGTCGGCTCGTTGACGATCCGCAGCACGTTGAACCCGGCGATCTCGCCGGCTTCCTTGGTGGCCTGACGCTGCGCGTCGTTGAAGTACGCCGGGACGGTGATCACCGCGTCGGTGATCCGCTCACCGAGGTAGGCCTCGGCGTCCCGCTTGAGCTTCATCAGGGTACGGGCGGAGATCTCCTGCGGCGTGTACTTCTTGCCGTCGATGTCGACGGTCCAGCTGGTGCCGATCTCACGCTTGACCGACCGGATCGTCCGGTCCGGGTTGGTTACCGCCTGCCGCTTGGCGACCTCGCCGACGAGCACCTCACCGTTGCGGGCGAACGCGACGATGGAAGGAGTGGTCCGGGAGCCCTCCGCGTTGGCGATGACGGTAGGCTCACCACCCTCCAGCACACTGACGCAAGAGTTCGTCGTGCCCAGGTCGATACCGACCGCACGTGCCATGGTCGCTTCCTCGCTTCGTTCGTAGAGCAGGTGCCGGGGCACCGCCCCGCCGCACACCCACCACAAGTTGAGTGGACTTGACTCAATACTGCCACGATCGTAGCCACCGTCAAGTCAGGTTGAGTCGGAGTCGCGCAACTCATGCCCCCACCAGCACCGATACCCCCCTCAGGGCGCGTCACCCACAGTGTCATCGGCAGCCACGCCGGGCCGGTTCAGGTTGTCTGGCATGCATTGATCGGGCACGCTTTACCCGTGACCACGCAGGGCAGACCGGCCGCGCCCAACCCCGGCGCACCCGAACTTCCCGCTGCACTCAAACGACTACGCTCCGCAATTGCGGCGATGGCGTACCCTCTCGTGTTGCCCTCAGCCGGGGAGGGCCGCGAGGTCGGTGCCGGCCTGCTCGCCCAGTTGGACGACTATCTGCTGCCCCGGCTCGCCCGACTCGACGCCCCGCTGCTGGTGGTGGTCGGCGGCTCCACCGGTGCGGGCAAGTCGACCCTGGTCAACAGCATGGTCCGGGCCCGGGTCAGCGCCACCGGCGTACTGCGGCCCACCACCCGGTCCCCGGTGCTGGTCAGCCATCCGGCGGATGCCGGCTGGTTCCGGCAGGGCGAGCTGCTGCCCGGCCTGACCCGCACCGCCGGCCCCACCGACGCGCCGGACGCGCTGCAGCTCGTCGCCGCGCCGGCGCTACCCCCCGGGCTGGCCTTCCTCGACGCGCCGGACATCGACTCGGTGGTCGACGCCAACCGGGCGCTCGCCGTCCAACTGCTCGCCGCCGCCGACCTGTGGCTGTTCGTCACCACCGCCGCCCGGTACGCCGACGCGGTCCCCTGGCAGCTGCTGCAGACCGCGCAGCTGCGCGGGACCATGGTCGCGCTCGCCCTGGACCGGGTGCCGACCGAGGCAGTCGACGAAATCACCGCGCACCTGCGGGAGATGCTCACCGCCCACGACCTCGGCGACGTACCGATCTTCGTGGTGCCGGAGACGGTGGTCGGCGGCCAGGGGCTGCTGCCGGAGATCGTCGCCGCGCCGCTGCGCGAATGGTTCGGCCGGCTCGCCGGGGACGCCGCCGCCCGCGCCGCGGTGATCCGGCAGTCCCTCGACGGGGCGCTGAGCGCGCTGGCACCGACCGTCGAAGGACTGGCCTCCGCTGCCGACGACCAGCTCGACGCGGCCCGCACCCTGACCGACCGGGTCCGCGCCGCGTACCGCAGCGTGAGCCGTAACGCCGAGCAGGCGGTGCAGGACGGCCGGCTGCTCCGCGGCGAAGTACTCGGCCGCTGGCAGGACTTCGTCGGCACCGGCGAACTGTTCCGTTCACTGGAGGCCAGGGTGGGGCGGCTTCGCGACCGGGTACTCAGCGCCGTCACCGGGCGGCCGGCACCCGCCAACCAGCTGCGGACCGCGATCGAGTCACAACTGGTCACCCTGATCAAGGGCGCGGCGACCGAGGCCGCCGACGCCGCGCACCTCGCCTGGCGGACCCACCCGGCCGGCGCCGCGCTACTCACCCCGGACCTCGCCCGGCCCTCCGCCGACCTGCCGGAACGCGCCGAGCGGCTGGTCCGCGACTGGCAACGCGACGTGCTCGAACTGGTCCGGGCCGAGGCCGGCGACAAGCGGTTCGTCGCCCGCACCGCCGCGTACGCGGTGAACGCCACCGGGCTCGCCGTCATGATCGCCGTCTTCGCCTCGACCGCCTTCATCCCGACCGGGCTGGAGGTCGCCGCCGCCGGCGGCACCACCGTCGCCGCCCAGAAGGTACTTGAGGCGATCTTCGGCGACCAGGCGATCCGCAACCTCGCCAACCGGTCCCGGGAGGGCCTGCTACTCCGGATCCGGACACTGCTCGACGAGGAGGCCGGCCGCTACCTGCGGCTGATCGAAGCGGCCGGTGTCCCGCCGCAGGCCGTCGACGCCACGGCCACCGCGCCCGGCGACCGGCTGCGCGCCGCAGCCGTCGAGGTCGAGCAGGCCCGGGCGACCGCCGGGTTGAACAGCGGTACGCCGTACCGGTTGCCGGACACGCTGCCCGGCGCGACCGGACCGCTGCCGGGAGCGGTCGCGTGACCGGCTTCGTCGATCGGGTCCGACACCTGGTCCGAGGAGACTCACGGGTGGACGCCGACCTGCTGGTCGACCGGCTCGACGCGCTCGGGCGGTTCCTGCGCGCCGCCGACGGTCGGATTCCCGACGACCGTCTCGGAGCCGCCCACACCCTGGTCGAGCGGGCCGGGGCCCGGCTGGCGCTGTCCCGGGAACACACCGTCGTGGCGCTGGCCGGCGCCACCGGCAGCGGGAAGTCCAGCATCTTCAACGCGCTGGCCGGGCGGGACCTCTCTCCGGCCGGCGTACGCCGGCCCACCACCGGGTACGCGCACGCGTGCGGGTGGGGCGCGGTCGACGGAGCGAGCGGGCTGTTGGACTGGGTCGGGGTCCTGCCCCGGCACCGGTTCGTCCGGGAGAGCGCCCTGGACGGCACCGACGAGGCCGGGCTGCACGGTCTGGTCCTGCTCGACCTGCCCGACTTCGACTCGGTCGAGTACGGGCACCGGCTGGAGGTCGACCGGCTACTCGGCCTGGTCGACCTGGTGATCTGGGTGGTCGACCCGCAGAAATACGCCGACCGGGTGATCCACCGCAGCTATCTGCGGGAGTTCCATCGCAACCGGGACGTCACCGTGGTGGTGCTCAACCACGCCGACCGGCTGGACCGGACCGAGCTGCCCCGGCTGCTCGCCGACCTGCGCCGGCTGCTCGACGCCGACGGGCTCGACGGAGTCCCGCTGCTGGCCACCTCGGCGCTGGTACCGGCCGCGATGACCGAGCTGCGCCGGCTGTTGGAAGGCACGGTGGCCGAGCGGCAGGCGGCGCTGCGGCGACTCTCCGGTGACCTGGACTCGGTCACCGAAGGCCTGGCGGAACTGGTCGGCCCAGCCGGCGAACACGCCGAGGAGGAGATCAACCGTGGCACGGTGCGCCGGCTCAGCCTGGCGCTGGCGGCGGCGGCCGGGGTGCCGAGCGTGGTCGACGCCGTCGACTCGGCGTACCGGCACCGGGCCGGGGCCGCGACCGGCTGGCCGCTCACCCGGGCCTGGCGCAGGCTGCGGCCGGATCCGCTGCTACGGCTGCACCTGCTCGGCTCCCGCCGGGCCGGCGGGATCGACCCGGCCGACCAGCCAGCGCCGGTGACCGCGCCCGGTCAACCGGGGCCGCCGTCGCTGGCCGGGGCTGGTGGACCGGTGCCGGTCACCTCGTTGCCGGCACCGAGTGCCGCACAGCGCGCCGCGGTCGATCTGGCCGTACGCGGCCTCGCCGAGCAGGCCGGCAGTCGCCTGCCGACCCCCTGGTCGGCGGCGGTCGCCGCCGCCGCCCGGTCGCAACGGGCCGAGCTGCCGGACGCTCTCGACCGGGCGATCGGCGGCGCCGACCTGGGCCTGGACCGGCCGCCGATGTGGTGGCGGCTGGTCGGCGCGGTGCAGTGGGCGGTCACCGCCACCGCCGCCGCCGGGCTCGGCTGGCTGCTGGTCGGCTTCATCATCCGTACGCTGGGTCTGCCGGCCCTCGATTATCCGACGGTCGGTGTCCTGCCGGTGCCGACCGCGATGCTGCTCGGCGGTTTGCTCGGCGGGATTCTGCTCAGTCTGCTGATCCGGCCGGTGACCGGGTGGGCGGCCCGGCGGGTCCGCAGACGGGCCGAGGACCGGCTGTACGACGTGGTGGCCGAGACTGCCCGCCGGCTGGTCGTCGCCCCGGTCCGGGCGGTCCTGCAGGCGCATGCCGACGCCCGTGACGCGTTGGACCGTGCCCGGTCGTCCCACCGCTGACGACCTCGTCCGGTCTTCCCGATGCAAGCGCGGCCCATCGGCCGGCTGGACGGGGCCGGAGTCCGCCCGCCCGGCGTACCCGACATGTGACGCGCAGGTGATGCCAGCCGCCGCAGCACAGCGTAGGGTCGATTCATGGCCACGCCTGAAACCCCCTACGAAGCGGTGCTCGCCGCCGCCCGTGACGTGACCAAGTTGGAGTGTGCCCTCGACGCGGAGATGCTCGGCGCCGCCCTGCTCGGCAGCGTGTACGCGGTGGCGGAGACGGACCGCGCCGACGCGGTGCGGGAGTTCGTCGGCGGCTTTCTCGCCGCCACCACCCGCCGGCGCGCCGCCGCCGCGACCACCATCCGTACCGTCTTCGCCCGGCTGGTGCCGGAGGCGGCGGGCGCCGCCGCGGTGAAGGTCGGCAAGACCGCGCCGCCCTGGTCGGACCGGTTGGGCCGGGTCCGGCTGACCGGCAGCTACGCCTACGGCGACGTGTACGGCGACCAGACCTCGTACCTGGCCACCTTCGCCTACGACGACGAGCTCGGCGGCCCCGAGCACGCGATGGTGGCGCTGGTCGACCACAACATCGGCATCACCAAGGACGTCTTCGTCGGTGGTCCGGCCGAGCGGGTCCTCGGTCAGGTTCGGCAGATGTGTGCCAACGACGAGCTGACCTGGTTCCGCGATGAGGATCCCCGGGTGCTGCGCGGTGAGGTGAGCCGGCACCTGGCGATCACCGACGGCCTGGGCGAACTGCCCGGCGAGGGGTCGCTCGCCACCGACCGGGCGTTGGTCGGCGCGCGGCTCGCCGTACTGCCCGCGCCGCAGCCGACCGTGGCACCGGCACCGGACGATCCGCTGCCCGCCGACCGGCGGACCGTTCTGGTGCGGGAGTTCCTCGCGTCTGCCGAGGCCAAGCGGTTCGGACTGGACGCGGCCGGCGACGCCGACCTTGCCTCGCTGCACTTCTGCCTGAGCCTGGTGCTCGACCACTCGGCGAGCCTGCTCGACCCCGACCCGATGCGCTGGAGCCCGGCGGTGGCCGGCATGTTCCTGCTCGACTGGGTGCACCGCCGGGCGGTGCTGGACATCGACGACGCGGCCATGCTGCCCGGCGTGGTCCGCGGCTGGTCCGCGTACGCCGGCCGGCAGCGCGGTCTACCGGCGGCGGCGTTCAGCCAGACGGACGCCGCGATCGCCGAGATGGTGCCGGAGTTCGTCCGCCTCTACACCACCGGGGAGCGCCGCAGCCCGGCCACGGCCGCGGTCGCCCAACTCCTTGCCGAGGGTGTCGACCTCAACGATCCGCAGGCGCTCGACGCCTGGATCGAGGCCAACCGGCAACGACTCGCCGACGAGCAGGGCGGATCCTGACGGGTCTACCCGGTCACGCCGCGTCCGATGGGCGCGGACTGCAGGACGGACCCGGCGTCGGACCCGGATCCACGTCTGGGTCCGGAGTCGGCGTCGGATCGGGATCAGGGGACGGGTCGATGTCCGGGTCGATGTCCGGGTCGATGTCCGGGTCGATGTCCGGGTCGATGTCCGGATTCGGCGACGGTGTAGGCGTCGGATCGGGCTCCGGGTCGACGTCGGTGACGGGCGGCGGGTCGTCAGGGTCCGGCGAGTCGTCCGGAGTGTCGGATGGTGGCTGTTCTGACCCAGGATCGCTGGGGGTCGTCGGTGCCGGACCATCGGAGTCCGCCGGTGCGCCCGGGGCCGGCCGGTCACGATCCGACGATCCGCTCCCGCTGTCGCGCTTCGTGCCGGTGGAAGGTCCGCCCCGGCCGCCGGCACGACGGTCCGCCGACGCGTCCTGCTCCGTACCGTCCCCGCCGGTCGGCTCGACCGGTCCGGACGGGGTCGGGTGCGGCAGCGGCTGCACGATGATCGGTCCGCCGCCCGGCTGACCGATCAGCGGCAGCACCGTGGCCGGGCCACCTCCGGCCACCGTCGCCGAACCCGCGCCGAGCGTCGCAAGCAGCGGCAACGAAGCGGTCAGCACCAGCAACGCCACGATCAACGCGAACCGCCGGGCAGGTCCGTCCACCCCCGTGGGCCGGGCCACGCGATCCTGCGGCAGCAGCACGGCTCGTCTCCTCATCGGTATGGTCTCCGGTCGATCCACGGTCCCACAGATCACCGGCTCTGGATACATCGTGAAGCAGTGACAGAAAGTTTTCCAGTTCAATACATCGTGTTATCAGAACCGGACGGATGAGTCACACTCGGCCGAACGCAGCGCGAGGCTACAAGTTCCGCGCAACGCGGACATCGCACCTGCACGACCGGACCGACCTATGACACCCCTCACCTCCAATGCGAATATGGACCGGACGGCACCGCAGCCGCTGCCTCCGCCTCTACCGCGGCGGGCACGACTCGATGGCGTCCCTCCCGGACCGGGTCCAGCCAGAACCCGGCCCGTGCCGCGCGGCAACCCTGACCCGGGCCAGGCGCGGCGAGAGGACCTGCACCGGCAGCAGCCGGCGGCAGGACGAGCTGCGCGGTCGGGACACCCCCGCTGCCACGCACGAACGATGGGAGAGACGGATGGCGAAAGGCGAGCGCGGGACAGCGACCCGTGCCAGACCGGCCGCGGCTCGACGGCGCGTCAACAGGAACGCCGCCGATCCGGAGTTGGTGCAACTACTGACTCCGGACGGCGAACGGATCGACCGGGTTACCGGCCCCGACGGCACGCAGTACACGGTCGACTTCACCGACGCCGAGTACCGTGCCCTCTACCGAGACCTCGTCGTGGTGCGGAAACTCGATGCCGAGGCGACCGCCCTGCAGCGCCAAGGTGAGCTGGGCATCTGGGCGAGCCTGCTCGGTCAGGAGGCCGCGCAGGTCGGTTCCGGACGGGCGCTGCGCGCTCAGGACATGGCGTTTCCCACCTACCGCGAACACGGTGTGCTGTACTGCCGCGGCATCGACCCGATCATGCCGCTGGGGTTGTTCCGCGGGGTCGACCAGGGTGGCTGGGATCCGAACGAGTTCAAGTTCAACATGTACACGATCGTGATCGGCGCCCAGACGCTGCACGCCACCGGCTACGCCATGGGCATCACCATGGACGGCAAGGTCGGCGGCGACGACGGCGAGGCGGTCATCGCGTACTTCGGTGACGGGGCGTCCGCACAGGGTGACGTCAACGAAGCCTTTGTCTGGTCCAGCGTCTTCAACGCGCCGATCGTCTTTTTCTGTCAGAACAACCAGTACGCCATCTCCGAACCCCTCGAACGACAGACCAGGATTCCGCTCTACCAGCGGTCGTCCGGCTTCGGCTTCCCGGGCGTACGGGTGGACGGCAACGACGTGCTGGCCAGCTACGCGGTGACCCGGACCGCGCTGGACAACGCCCGGCACGGGCAGGGCCCGACGCTGATCGAGGCGTACACGTACCGGATGGGGGCGCACACCACCTCCGACGACCCGACCCGGTACCGGATTGCCAGCGAGGTGGAGGCGTGGCAGGCCAAGGATCCGATCACCCGGGTCCGCGCCTTCCTGGAGAAGCAGCAGATCGCCGACGCCGACTTCTTCGCCGAGGTTGACGCGCAGGCCAAGCAGGACGCGGTGCAGCTGCGGGAGCGGGTGCTGAGCATGCCCGACCCGCAGCCCGGCGCGCTCTTCGATCACGTGTACGCGCACGGCTCGCCGTTGCTCGACACCGAACGGGCCCAGTTCGAGCGGTACCTGGCGTCGTTCGAGGGAGGGTCGCACTGATGGCTGAGACACTCACTCTCGGTAAGGCGCTCAACGCCGGGTTGCGCAGGGCGCTGGACAACGACAACAAGGTCGTCCTGATGGGCGAGGACGTCGGCAAGCTCGGCGGTGTCTTCCGGATCACCGACGGGCTGCAGAAGGACTTCGGTGAGGACCGGGTGATCGACACCCCGCTGGCCGAGTCCGGAATCATCGGCACCGCCGTCGGTCTGGCCATCCGCGGCTTCCGTCCGATCTGCGAGATCCAGTTCGACGGCTTCGTCTACCCGGCGTACGACCAGATCGTGTCCCAGGTGGCCAAGATGCACTACCGGTCGCAGGGCAAGGTGAAGCTGCCGATCGTGATCCGGATCCCGTTCGGCGGCGGCATCGGCGCGGTGGAGCACCACTCCGAGTCGCCGGAAGCGTACTTCTCGCACACCGCCGGGCTGAAGGTCGTGGCCTGCTCCAACCCGCAGGACGCCTACACGATGATCCAGCAGGCGGTGCTCTCCGACGACCCGATCATCTTCCTGGAGCCGAAGCGGCGGTACTGGGAAAAGGCGTCGGTCGAGCTGGAGGCACCGCCGGGTACGGCGTATCCGCTGCATGCCGCCCGCACCGTGCGACCCGGCAGCGACGCGACGGTTCTGGCGTACGGGCCGATGGTGCGCACCGCACTGGACGCGGCGACCGCCGCCGCCGAGGAGGGCCGCGAACTCGAGGTGATCGACCTGCGGTCGCTGTCCCCGCTGGACCTGGCCGGCACGTACGAGTCGGTCCGGCGGACCGGTCGTTGCGTGGTGGTGCACGAGGCGCCGACGAACCTCGGTCTCGGTGCCGAGATCGCCGCCCGGATCACCGAGGAGTGCTTCTACTCCCTGGAAGCGCCGGTACTGCGGGTGGGCGGCTTCAACACGCCGTACCCGGCCGCCCGTCTGGAGGAGGAGTACCTGCCGGACCTGGACCGGGTACTCGACGCCGTCGACCGCGCGTTCGGTTGGTGAGCGCCGATGTCTCGGATCAAACAGTTCGACCTGCCCGACCTCGGCGAAGGCCTCACCGAGGGCGAAATCCTCAAGTGGCTCGTCCAGGTCGGCGACGTCATCGAGCTGAACCAGCCGATCGTCGAGGTGGAGACCGCGAAGGCCGCGGTGGAGATTCCCGCCAAATGGGGCGGGCGGGTGCAGGCCATCCTCCACCAGGAAGGTGCCACCGTCGAAGTCGGCACGGCGATCATCGCGATCGACACCGAGCCGGCCGCCGGCCCCGCCGCTGAACCGACCGGCCCGAAGCCGGCACCGTCCCGACCCGAATCGCCACAGCCGGAGATCCCGCCGCCCGGCGGTGCGATCGAGCCGGGCATGATCGGCGGGCCGG
Source organism: Micromonospora sp. LOL_014 (assembly GCF_048060245.1). Lineage (NCBI taxonomy): Bacteria > Bacillati > Actinomycetota > Actinomycetes > Micromonosporales > Micromonosporaceae > Micromonospora > Micromonospora sp. LOL_014. Next base: position 239,206 of record NZ_JBHMIP010000003.1, on the reverse strand, counting down.
CCCCCGGTGGTCGGACCGCCGTGCTGGTCGGCTACGGCCCGCGGACCACCGCGGCCAAGCGCCGGCCGCGCCGCACCACGGGCGAACTGGCCCAGCCCGCCGAACCGATGCCGGTGTCGACCGGGCCGCTGACGGCCCAGCCGGCCCAGCCTGAACCGGCCCAGACTGAACCGGCCCAGACTGAACCAGGCCCAGCCGGACCAGGCCCAGCCGCACCGGCGACGAGAGCGCTGGCCAAGCCGCCGGTGCGCAAACTCGCCCGGGACCTCGGCGTCGACCTGGCCGGGCTGCGCGGCAGCGGTCCGCTCGGCTCGGTCACCCGCGACGACGTGCTCCGTGCCAACGATCAGGCCGGGTCGACGCAGGCCGGGTCGGCACAGAACGGGTCTGCCGCACTGCCGCCCGGCCCCAACCGCGAACAGCGGATTCCGGTCAAAGGGGTACGCAGGTTGACTGCTGAGAACATGGTCGCGTCGGCGTTCACCGCGCCGCACGTCACCGAGTTCCTCACCGTCGACCTGACCAGATCGGTGAAGGCACTGGACCGGATCCGGAGTCAGCCCGACTGGCAGGGGATCAAGGTCTCGCCGTTGCTGATGGTGGCTCGGGCGATGCTGCTGGCGGCCCGCCGGCACCCGTTGGTGAACTCCACCTGGGCCGGCGACGAGATCGTGGTCAAGGAGTACGTGAATCTCGGCATCGCGGCGGCGACCGAGCGGGGCCTGATCGTGCCGAACATCAAGGACGCTGGGCGGCTGACCACGCGGGAACTCGCCGAGGCGATGGCCGATCTGGTTCGGACCGCGAAGGCGGGGCGGACCGCGCCGGCCGACATGGCCGGCGGCACGATGACCGTGACCAACGTCGGAGTGTTCGGAGTGGACAGTGGCACTCCGATCCTCCCGCCGGGCGAGTCGGCGATTCTCGCGATCGGCACGATCCGCAAGGCACCCTGGGTACACAAGGAGAAGATTCGGATACGCCAGGTAGCGACCCTGGCGCTGTCGTTCGACCACCGGATCATCGACGGCGAACTTGGCTCCGCCTTCCTGCGCGACGTCGGGGCGTTCCTGACCGACCCGGAGGCGGCACTGCTCGCCTGGACCTGACCGCCGAGCACCGACGCGACTACGAACGGCGTCGCCACCATCACTGGTGGCGACGCCGTTCCCGTTGTTATCCTAATCATCATCAGACCAAGCTCCCTGATAGCACGGATTCTTAGGAACGTGGCGGCTCTCACCTAAGAATCATTGGCAGCCCAGGGGCCGGTGCGCTTCACTTGAGTTGACCGCCGAACGGTCGACAAGAGATCCACAGGAGAGAGCACCATGTCCATGATCGATCGCATCCGCCGCCACCGGGAAGCCAGCCGACGGACCCGGGCCCTGGAGCGGGCGCTGCGCTCCACCGACTCGGCCGCCGTACGCGACGAGATCCGCGCCATCGCACAGCGCTACCACGGCTGAACGGACCGCCGTCACGGTTCGCTGTCCCGCGACACCTCCGCCACTTCGACGGCACCAGGATTCCTCCGTTGCGGCATGGCCCGGTACGGTGGGCTCGGTCGCCGTCGGGTCGATCCGGCGCGCTGGAGACCAGAACCGGTCGGCAGCCGCCGGACGACCAGCCGGCACACCCAGGCTGGTAGTGCAGAGAGCCAGCCGGGCCCGCCTGGCCACGGTGGCAGCAGAGCCGCCGCAGGTCGGGTGAGCCCGCCCGGCCGGTCCACCGGTGTCCCTGGTCGACCGACCAGCCAGGTCGGCGGCACCGGCGCGGCTGACATGTCATGGAGGAGGCGCACATGACGTCCGAGGGCACGCAGCATCCCGGCCAGGAGCCGGAGGAGGCGGGTGTCGGCGGACCCGCGCCATACGGCAGCAGCCAGCCGCAACGCGGCGCGACACCCGATCCCGGCGACCCCGGTGCCGGACACCAACCCGAGCAGTGGGCGCCGGCCGGTGGCGGTTGGCCGACCGGATTCGGCGACCAGCCGGGCGGTGCCGGCTACCCGGCGCCGCCGCCCTACCCAGCCCCGCCCGGCATTCCGGCGCCCAGCATTCCGCCGGCCGAGCCCTGGTCTCCCCAGCAAGCCTGGCGGACCGACCCGGAGCGGCCCGTGACGCCGGCTCCCGCGCCACAACCCCCCGCCGTGCCGCCGACCGCCGCAGGGTCCGGGGAACTACCGCAGCGTCAGCCGGAGCCGCAACAGCAACCCGAGCAGCCGGAACCACCGCGGTTCGCTCCGGGTCCGCCGGCGGAATCGCCACGGCCCGGCGGGGCGCTACCGTTCTCCCCGGCCGGCCCCACGCCGCTACCGCCCCAGGAGACGCGGGTGCCCGGTGCGTCGCTGGCCGCCGCGCTTGGCGGCGCTCCGATGCCGCCCGATCCGATGCAGGCTCCGCACGTACCGCCGCAGCAGGCGCAACACCCGCAGCAGCAGGCCCCGCACGTACCGCAACAACGTGGTCCGTACCCCGATCCGGCACTGGCCGACGCCCACCCGGGCTTCCCCGACTCCGGGCAACCCGGCGGCGAAGCCAGCGGCCCGGAGCCGGCCGCCGACCGCCCGGCAATGGCCGCCGGGCCGTCCGTACCGGCTGGTCCCGGGGTCGAGCAGCACCGCCCAGCGGCCGCGACAGCCGGCAGCACCGGCCGAGCGGTGACCGCCACCGCAGCCGTGCCCAGCACCAGTCGGGTCGCCCCGCCGACGGATCCGGCCGCGCTGCCCGCCGGTCGGGCACCGGCCCAGCCCCGCGTCTACGGCCGGCCGGTCAGTGGTGCCGCACCGGCCGCCGAGCAGCACCCCGAACCGTTCGGCCAGCGGCCCCAGCCACCCGGCGGCCAGAACGGCGTTCCGTTCGCACCAGCCGGCTCACCGGTCCCCATGCCGGAGCACAACCCCGGGCTGCCTCCGCTGACCCCGCGCCGACCCGGACAGGTCGCACCTCCGTTCGGTGCTCGGCCGACGCCGGACGGCCCCGGCCCCGACGCTGCTGCGCTCGCACTGCCGCACCTGAGCGCCGGGGCGCACATCCAGCCCAGCTCACCGCCGGAGTCGGCGCAGGGCTACCGACCAGCCGGTGCGCCGCCGTACGGTGATCTCGTCGACTCCGGCAACCCCGGGGCGGGCCACTGGAACCACCCGGACCTGGCCGGCCGTCAGCACCCGGCCGGCCCCGGCCAGCCAGGAGCGACACCGGCTGCCGACGGCGCCCCGCCGGCCGGCCAGTGGGGGCCGCCCGACCCGGAACAGAACCGGTTTGACGCGTTCCGGCCGGATGCGGCCGAACCAGCAGCCGACGAGGCCGAGCCGGAGCCGGCCCCCCAGGTCCGCAACGGACGGGTACTCGTCGCGGTTTTCGTCGCCGCCGTGCTGCTGGTGGGAATCCCGATGTCACTGGTCTGGCTCATCACCCGGCCCGGGGAGCAGCCGTTCAACCCGGCCGTCGGCGACTGTGTGAAGCAGTCGGGCAACACCGCCGCACCGGCCGACTGCGCTGAGCCGGGCGCGTACCAGATCATCGCCAAGGTCGACCAGCTCGACCAGTGCGACGACCCGGCCGCCCCGCACATCGAGATCCCGGCGGACTCGGGCCGGGCCCAGGTCCTCTGCCTGCAGACCGCAGCAACCGAACCGGACCCGCAGAGTAGTGCCGACACTGGCGAGGAAGCCACCGAGTGACCGCACCCCGCGTCCGGGCACCAGAGCTGAACGGTCGACAGTGGCTGAACACCGGCGACCGTGAACTCAGCCTGCGTGAGCTGCGTGGGCGGATCGTCCTGCTGGATTTCTGGACCTTCTGCTGCGTCAACTGTCTGCACGTGCTCGACGAACTGCGGCCGCTGGAGGAGAAGTACGCCGAGGTCCTGGTGGTGATCGGGGTGCACTCGCCGAAGTTCGCCCACGAGCGGGATCCGGCGGCGGTGGCGGCCGCCGTGGAACGGTACGGGGTGAGCCACCCGGTGCTCGACGACCCGGACCTGGACATGTGGCAGCAGTACGCCGCTCGGGCCTGGCCGACCCTGGTACTGGTCGACCCGGAGGGCTACGTCGTCGCCACCATGGCCGGCGAGGGACACGCCGACGGTCTGGCCAGGGAGATCGGCCAGCTGATCCGGACGCACGAGGCGAAGGGCACGCTGCACCGCGGCGACGGCCCGTACCTGCCGCCGACGCCGGCCGACACCACCCTGCGCTTCCCCGGCAAGGCGGTGGCGCTCGACGACGGTGCCCTGCTGGTCTCCGACTCGGCCCGGCACCAGCTGGTGGAGCTCGAACCGGACGGCGAGACCGTCCGTCGCCGGATCGGCGCCGGCGAGCGCGGCGGCGCCGACGGGTCCGCCCGGACCGCGACGTTCAACGAACCGCAGGGCCTGCTCCGGCTACCGGCCGACGTCGCTGCCGTGGCCGGGTACGACATCGTGGTCGCGGACACCGTCAACCATCTGCTGCGTGGCCTGGAGTACGCCACCGCGGAGGTACGCACGGTCGCCGGCTCCGGCCGCCAGTGGCGCTCGACGGTGGACTACCACCCGCACGACGCCCACGCCGTCGACCTCTCCTCGCCCTGGGACCTGGCCTGGTACGACGGCAAGGTGATCGTCGCCATGGCCGGCATCCACCAGCTCTGGTGGTTCGACCCGGTGACCCGCACCGCTGGCATGTACGCCGGCACCACCGTTGAGTCGCTGCGTGACGGCCCGATCCCGGATGTCTGGCTGGCCCAGCCGTCCGGCCTCGCCACCAGCGTCGACGGCGACCAGCTGTGGATCGCCGACAGCGAGACCAGCGCGCTGCGCCGGCTCGCTGACGGCGAGCTGCGTACCGTCGTCGGGCAGGGCCTGTTCGACTTCGGCCAGGTCGACGGGGCAGCGACCGACGCGCTGCTGCAGCATCCGCTCGGAGTGTGCGCACTGGCCGACGGCTCGGTGCTGGTGGCGGACACCTACAACGGCGCGGTCCGTCGCTACGACCCGGCCACCGACCGGGTGTCCACGGTGACTGACGGTCTGGCCGAGCCGAGTGACGTGCTGGTGGCTGCGGACGGCACCGTATGGGTGGTGGAGTCGGCGGCGCACCGGCTCACCCGGCTGGCCCCGGGTGCCCTGTCGGCGGCCGGCGCCACGATCGTCCGGGCCCGGCGCCGCGCCGAGCGTCCGCCGACGCTGATCGCGCCCGGTGCACTGTCGCTCGAGGTGGTGTTCACTCCGGCGCCCGGTCAGAAGCTGGATGCCAGTTTCGGTCCGGCGACCCGGCTGGAGGTCTCGGCCGACCCACCGGAGCTGCTGCTCGACGGGGCAGGCAGCGACACCGGGCTGACCCGGCGGCTGGTCATCGACCCGGCGGTGGCCGCTGGCGTGTTGCAGGTGGTCGCCCAAGCGGCGACATGCGACGCGGACGCCGAGCACGCCGCCTGCCACCTGACCCGGCAGGACTGGGGAGTGCCGGTACGGATCGATCCGGCCGGGGCGGGTCGGTTGCCGCTGATCCTGCGCGGAGTCGACGCACCCTGACCGGCGGTCAGACGAAGGCGGCGAGGCGTTGACCATCCGCGCGTAGTGCAGCGCGGATCCGTCCGGCCAACTCGACCGCGCCGGGGGTGTCACCGTGCAGGCAGATCGACTCGACCGGGCAGGCGACGATGCTGCCGTCGGTCGCGGTGACACTGTGCCGCCGGGCCAGGGACACCGCCTGCCCGACGACCCTGTCGGGGTCGCCGAGCAGCGCGCCCGGGTCCGATCGGGGCACCAGCCCACCGTCGGGCAGATAGCCACGGTCGGCGAAACCCTCGGCGACGGCCCGCAGCCCGGCACCGGTGGTGAGCTGTCCAAGGACCGAGCCCGGCAGGCAGAGAACCGACAGCGCGGGGTCGTAGTCGGCCACCGCGGCGACGACGGCGGCGGCCTGCGTCTCGTCCACGCAGGCCGTGTTGTACAGCGCGCCGTGCGGCTTGACGTAGCGGACCCGGGTCCCGGCCACCCGGCAGAAGCCGTCCAGTGCGGCGAGCTGGTAGAGCACGTCGTCGCGCAACTCGTCAAAGCGGTAGTCGATCCGCCGCCGCCCGAAGCCGGCCAGGTCGCGGTAGCCGACCTGGGCTCCGACGGCGACGGCCCGCTCGGCGGCGGCGGCGCAGATGCGGCGCATCGTCACCGGGTCGCCGGCGTGAAAACCGCAGGCGACATTCGCGGAGGTCACCACGTCCAGCAACGCCTCGTCGTCGCCGAGACGCCAGACGCCGAAGCCCTCACCGAGGTCCGCGTTGAGATCCATGGAACCGCACAGTAGTACCGGGCCGCGCCTGGGCCAGCGGGGTGACGTCGTCGACGACGCCGACCACCGGATATCCGCCGGTGGTCGGATGGTCAGCGAGGAAGACCAGTGGCTGCCCGTCGGCGGGCACCTGGACCGCGCCGACCACCAGCCCTTCACTGGGTAGTTCGTCGCGGACGGACCGGGTCAGCGGCGCGCCGGTCAGTCGGACACCGATCCGGTTGCTCAGCGGGCTGACCTCGTACCCAGTGGTGAGCAGCCGCTGGACCGCCTCAGCGGTGAACCAGTCCGCCCGTGGCCCGAGCCGGACGGTGAGCCGGACCGGGACGGCCGGCGCGGACCAGGGCACCGCGTCGGCCGCGGCCCGGCTCAGCGCCGCTGGCGGCGGTGCGGCGCCGACCGGCAGTACGTCGCCGTCGCGTACGGCCGGCGGTCCGATGCCGGCGAGTGTGTCGGTGGACCGGCTACCGAGCACCGCTGGTACGGCGATCCCGCCGGCGATCGCGAGATAGCTGCGGACGCCGTACCGGGCCGGACCGACCTCGACCACGGCGTCCGGCGGCACCGGTGTTGGGGTGAGGAAGCCACCGGACCGGCCGGCGATGCGGACCGTTGCCGGTGCCCCGGTGAGCGCGACCCAGCCGCCGGTACGCAACCGAAGCGTGCAGCCGGTCAGGGTGACCTCCAGACCGGCGGCGTCGGGTGGGTTGCCGACCAGCCGGTTGGCCAGCGCCAACGCCGGCTGGTCGAGCGCACCGGCCCGGGGTACCCCCAGGTGCGCCCAGCCGTACCGGCCGCGGTCCTGCACGGTGGTGAGCGCGCCGGCCCGGATCACCTCGATCATCGGTCCGCCGCCGGGGACCTGTTCCTGTCGGCTGGCCCGGTGGCGGTCAGCCGGACCCGGGTGCCGGGGGTCAGCGTCGCGGGCGGCTCCCGGTCCAGGTCGAACAGCACCAGGTCGGTACGCCCGACCAGCTGCCAGCCGCCGGGCGACGCGGTCGGGTAGATGCCGGCGTATTCGCCGGCCAGGGCCACCGAGCCGGCCGGGACGGCTGGGCGGGGCGTGGCTCGGCGGGACACGTTCCATCGCCTGGGCAGGCCGGTCAGGTATCCGAAGCCGGGCGCGAAGCCGCAGAACGCCACGGTGAACTCGATCCGGGTCAGCCGGTCCACGACGTCGGCGACGGCGACCTCCCACTGCCCGGCGACGTCGATCAGGTCGGGGCCGTCGAACCGGACCGGTACGGTGATCCACCGTCCGGTGTCGTCGACGGCCTCGGCCGTCCCCGGTTGCCAGCTGGCCAGTTGGCTGGCGGTCAGTGCGGGGTCCGGCAGGCCGTCGAGCAGAATGGTCCGGGCTCCGGGGACAATCTCGGCTACCCGCAGTTCGCCAAGTTCACAGCGCCGGCTCAGCTCGGCGCGCCAAGCGTCGACGGGGCCGCGTTCGCTGCCCCTGAATTCGCTGTCTTCGAGTTCGCTGCCCCCGGGTAGCACGGTGCCAGCCGGCGCCGCCCATTCGAGCAGTAGCGCGTGCCGGCCGACGGGGTGGATCCGCATGGGTCCATTGTCGGCCGCCGGACGTCAGCTGGACATCAGGCGGACGTGAGGCGATTCACTACCAGCGGGTAACCTACGGTGCCGTAACCTTGTCTGGTGACCACCGAAGCGCCCCTTCGCCTCAAGCCGGTCGACATCGGCAAACCCCGGATGCGCGGCTGGCTGCACACGTACGCATTCTTCGTGGCCCTGGTCAGCGGAATTGTGCTCTGCGCGCTGGCCGCCACCCGACCCGGCTGGACCGCGCTGGTCAGCTGCGTCGTCTACAGCCTGACGGTGTGCGGCCTGTTCGGCACCAGCGCGCTCTATCACCGCCGAGTCTGGTCGGAACGGGCGTACCAGATCATGCGCCGCCTCGACCATTCGATGATCTTCGTCTTCATCGCCGGCACCTACACGCCGTTCTGCCTGCTTCTGCTGCCCGGGCGCAGCGCGGCCACCCTGCTTACCGTGGTCTGGGTCGGTGCGCTGGCCGGGGTGGCGATGAAGCTGATCTGGCCGCATCTGCCGCGCTGGGCCGGCGCCCCGCTCTACATCGCCCTCGGCTGGGTCGCGGTGGTGGTACTACCCGACATTCTGCAGCACGGTGGGGTCACCGCGCTGGTCCTGCTGATCGTCGGCGGTGCGGTCTACAGCGTCGGGGCGATCTTCTACGCGCTGCGCCGCCCCAACCCGTGGCCCACCGTCTTCGGCCACCACGAGTTCTTCCACGCCTGCACCCTCGTCGCCGCGCTGTGCCATCACATCGCGATCTACTTCGCGCTCTACGCCTGACCCGCCACCACCCCGGCGGGGACCGCCCGGTCCGGGATCGTCGGAGATCCTGTTCCGTTCGTGGCAGATCCTGATCCGTCGGGGGGGTGGAGGTCTGCTCGGGGTCCGGGATCACCGCCGCACCGGGCCGCCCGGGCGACGCACCTCCCGGTACTGCTCCTCCACGACCCGGTCCGCCTCCACCGGAGCATCCGGTGCCGGCTCGTCCTGCGCGGTCCGGGACACCACCGTACGGCGCCGGCTCTGCCAGAACCACAACGTCAGGGCCAGCCCGAACACGCCGGCCACCATCAACACCCAGCCGACCGTGGTCAGGTCGAGAAAGCCCAGTTCGGCCTCGACCGCGAAGGCCAGGATGGCGCCCAGGGCGATGAGGAAGATACTTCCGCCGATACCCACTTCGTACCTCCTTGGCTGTTGCCGGCACCGTCGTGCCAGCCGGATGCCGCTTGTGAGGTAGCGGCGGGCACGGATGTACCCAGGCGCTTGTGAACTCAATCAGGCAAGCTGAACCGATGACCCGACGCAGCATCGTGCTGCTCCGGCACGCCAAGGCGGAGCAGCCCGAACAGATGGCAGACGAGCAACGCGGGCTCACCCCGCGCGGACATTCGGACGCGGCACACGCCGGGCAGTGGCTGGCCGAACACCAGCTCTGGCCGCAACTGGTGCTCTGCTCGCCAGCCCGGCGTACCCGGCAGACCTGGCAGGAGGCATCGGCGGCGGGTCCGCCGGCACCCGCCCGCTTCGAACCCCGGTTGTACGGCGGGACCGCGGTCGACCTGCTCGGCCTGGTGCGGCAACTGGACAACTCGGTGTCCCGGGTGCTGATCGTCGGGCACAACCCGACGGTCTCCTACGCCTCAGCGCTGCTCGACCCGGTCGGTGCCAGCGACAGCGGACTGCGGACCTGTGGGATCGCCGTTCACGAGTTCACCGGCGACTGGACGGCGTGTGGGCCGCAGGCGGCTCCTGCGACCCACACGTACACCGCCCGGGCTGCCCGTACCAGCTGACCGCGCGGCCCTGATCAGCTCGACCGACGTGGTCAGCCAGGTTGGCGACGTGGTCAGTTGGGCGGCTGCGGCGGTTCGGCTGGCGGCGGCACCATCTGCGCCGGATGGGCCAGCTTGTTCTCCTCGACGATGACCGTCCGGGCCCGGCGGCGGCGATCGTTCCAGAACCAGAGCACGGTGAGCAGGATCGCCAACCCGGCCAGGATCAGCACCCAGCCCACGGCCCGCACGTCCAGCCACCAGACGTCGGCCCGGACGGCGTACGCCAGGATGGCGCCTATTGCGATGAGGAAGATTCCACTGCCGATACCCATGCGTGCACTCCTTGTGCGGTGGCTACAAGTTGTGCGGTCGCCTGCTGATCTACCCGCCGGGGAGGGCCCGAAACGGTGGCGGCGGAACCTCCGGTCAGCGGCTCAAAAGGCGTCCTCGGGTAGGTCCATCAGGTCGAGTCCGGTTCCGGCGATGATTCGACGGTCGGCACCGATCCGGGGCAGCACCTCGCTGGCGAAGAACCGGGCGGCGGCCACCTTGCCCTGGTAGAAACTCTGGTCGGCGTCGGAGACCCCGTCGCCGGCCAAGGCGGTCAGGGCGACCTCGGCTTGGCGCTGCAGCAGCCAGGCGATCACCACGTCGCCGAGCGCCAGCAGCAGTCGCCGGCTGCTCAGGCCGACCTTGTACAGCGAGCGCGGCTCGCCGCTCTGCACCTCACCGAGCCAGCCGGTCATCACGCCGAGAATGTTCTGCACCTCGCCGAGCGCCCGGCCGAGCGCGGCGCGCTCCTCCTTGAGCTGGCCATTGCCGCCCTCGGCGGCGATGAAGGCCTGAATCTCGCCGGCGATCGCCATCAGCGACTGGCCGTTGTCCCGGACGATCTTACGGAAGAACAGGTCGAGGCTCTGGATCGCGGTGGTTCCCTCGTACAGGGTGTCGATCTTCGAATCCCGGACGTACTGCTCCAGCGGGTAGTCCTGCAGGAAGCCGGAGCCGCCGAAGGTTTGCAGCGACTCGTGGCCGAGCAGTTCGTACGCCCGTTCCGAGCCACACCCCTTGACCAGGGGCAGCAGCAGGTCGTTGACCCGCTTGGCGAGCTGAACGGTCTCCTCGTTGCCGGCCGCCCGGGCAATGTTGATCTTGTCCTGCCAGCTGGCCGTGTAGCAGACCAACGCACGCAGGCCCTCGGCATACGACTTCTGCAGCATGAGCGACCGACGGACATCGGGGTGGTGGGTGATGGTCACCCGCGGTGCCGATTTGTCAGTCATCTGCAGCAGATCAGCGCCCTGGACCCGGTTCTTGGCGTACTCGAGGGCGTTGAGGTAGCCGGTGGAGAGGGTGGCGATCGCCTTCGTGCCGACCAGCATCCGGGCGTACTCGATGATCAGGAACATCTGCCGGATTCCGTCGTGCACGTCGCCGAGCAGCCAGCCCTTGGCCGGCACGCCATGCTCACCGAAGGTGAGCTCGCAGGTAGTGGAGACCTTCAGCCCCATCTTGTGCTCGACGTTGGTGGCGAACACGCCATTGCGTTCGCCCAGCTCACCGGTTGCCGCGTCGAAGTGGTACTTGGGCACGACGAACAGCGACAGGCCCTTGGTGCCCGGACCACCGGCGCCCTCGACTCCAACCGGACGGGCCAGCACGTAGTGGATGATGTTCTCGCTGAGGTCGTGCTCGCCGCTGGTGATGAAGCGCTTGACGCCCTCGATGTGGTACGAACCGTCCGGCTGCGGGATCGCCCGGGTGCGCCCGGCGCCCACGTCGGAGCCGGCGTCCGGCTCGGTCAGCACCATCGTCGACGCCCACTGCCGCTCGACGAAGAGCTTGGCCCACTCCTTCTGCTCCGGCGTGCCCTCGACGTAGAGGGTGTGCGCGAAGGACGGCCCGGAGGCGTACATCCAGACCGGCGCGTTGGAGCCGAGCACCAGGTCGGCCAACGACCACCACAACGCCCGTGGCGCGTTCGTGCCGCCGAGCTCCTCCGGCAGGTCCAGCCGCCAGAACTCGGCCTGCATGAAGGCCTCGAACGAACGGCGGAACTCGGGCGGCAAGGTCACCGAGTGGGTGGCCGGGTCGAAGACCGGCGGATTGCGGTCGCCCGGCACGAAGCTGGGTGCGAGCTCCTCGCGGGCCAGCCGCTCGACCTCGCTGAGGATGCTCCGGGCGGTGTCGACGTCCAGGTCGGCGTAGGGCGCCTGGCCGAAGGCGCGGTCGGCGCCGAAAACCTCGAACAGGTTGAACTCGAGGTCCCGAAGGTTGCTCTTGTAGTGGGTCATCGCGTGGTGGCCCCGCTCTCAAACAGCTGTTACTGGTCAGTAACCACCACTGTATTACTCCCGGGTAGCCAACGACAAGCGCGCCGTCTGGCAAACCGAGGACAGCAACGGGGCAACTGACGGCCCACCAGTCGTCACCTGTCCGGTATACGGTCGTTTTGCCCGGTGCAAGAGGCAAAAATTGGGCAAAGCCCAAGAAGCGCCGCAGTTGCCATCGGAGGCACAGATGTCCGTCACCCGCCTGCTCAACGCACTGGTCGAACCGATCGCCAGCCGTCGCTACGTCGGCCGGCACCGGGCCCTCGGCGGCACCAACTTCCTGTTCGCGAACGCCCAGCCGGTCTGACCCGCCCGGGGCCTCGGCACCACCTGCCGTGGGCGCTCCGCCCCGGAGGGCGATCCGGCCGGTCAGCCGCCGGGCGCGCCGACTTCCCAACTCGGCACGGCCGGAGCGGGCACCACCCCGGAGCCCGAGTACTCCATCAGGACCAGGGCGATGTCGTCGTCGAGCCGCCCGTACACCCACTCGACCAACGCCGTCTCCAGCGACGCCAGGCCGTCACCGACGGTACCGTGGCCCAGCAGCCGCCAGGCCCGGTCCGCGGTGGGGAAAAAGGCACCGTCCCGACGTGCCTCGCCCAGTCCGTCGGTGAACAGCAGCAACCGGTCACCCGGCTCGAGACGTTCGACCCGGGGGCGTACCACCGGCATGAACCCGAGCGGCGGCGCCGGAGCCGGCGGTTCCAGCGGGATCACTTCGCCCCGGCGCAGCAGCAGCGGCGCCGGGTGCCCGCAGTTGACGATGGTCAGCGTTCCACCGCGCTCCTCCACCAGAGCGGCGGTGACGAAATCCTCGTCGCCCACGCTGCGCGCCACCGCCCGGTCCAGGTCGGCCACGATGGCCCGCAGATCGGCCCGCTCATAGGCGACGTGCCGGTACGAACCCAGGACGATGCTGGCCAGTCGGACCGCGTCCAGGCCTTTGCCCCGCACATCTCCGATGATCATGCGTACGCCGTACGGCGTGTCGAGCGCCTCATACAGGTCACCGCCGATGTCAGCGGCGGCGGTGGCGGAGATGTAGCGTCCCGCCACGGCGAGCGTGCCGACCTGTGGTCCGAGCGGACGCAACACCGCCTGCTGGGCTACCGACGCCAGCCGCGAAAGCTCGGCGATCTGCTGTGCCTGCCGTTCCCGGATGACCGCCACCGCCGCCGCCAGCCCGGTGGCCAGCGCGATACCGACCACGTTCACCGCGGTCGCCAGCGAGAGCATCTGACCGGTCAGTGCGAAGATGCCACCGACCAGGGTCGCCAGCACCCCGGTGGAGAGCACTACCCGCCACGTCGCGAAGGCCGCCGCGAGGAACGGGGCAGCGGCGACCAGACCGACGTAGTTGACACCGGACCCGTCCGCGATCTCCACCACGGAGACGAGCGCGAGCAGCACCAGGGCCGCGCCGAGGCCGACGCGGGAACCAGCGCTGAGTGGGCGGCGGCCGCCCATCGGGATGATGTGCATGGGTACGCGAAACAGCATGACTCATCGGTGGCGGTGGCCCAACGAAGTTGGCCTGTCGTCTGATCCGGATATAGCCACCCGGAGTATTGGACAACCACGGCACCCTGGCTATCCCCCGGGCGGGCGGTGAGCGGTTGCTCAACCTGTGGGCAAACCTGAATATGGCACATCACGCCGTTGACCAGCAGCTCGACACTGAGCGGCAACTCAGGATCGCGGTAAGTCGCCGAGAATCTCGTAGCGGACCTGGAGGTGGCCCAGGTCAAGAGCCGCAATCTTCGCGAAAGCGGCACGGGCCAGGTCGAGGCACCGCCCGTCGACGAACGGTCCACGACCGTTGATCCGAACCACCACGCTGGCACCGGTCTGCGGGTTGGTCACCGCACCTGAGTGTCGAACGGCAGGGTACGGTGCGCGGCGGTCCCCGACGGGTCGAACGACTCGCCGTTCGCGGTGGGCCTGGGCCTCGTTCTGGGTCGGGGACGGCCCGCCGGTCGGGGACGGTTTCGGCGTCGAGGCGGCTCGGTCGGCCCCACGTGCCGCCCGGGTCGACGCGGTCGAGCGGTCTGGCACAGGGGAGCCGGCCGCCGCACGGTAGCCGTAGCAGGCCGTGCCGTGTCAAGTGTGCCCGGCAGATTCACCGGCCGAGGAGCCCCGGCATACTCGGCCGGTGACCGACGCCGCAGCCGGCGACGCGCCGGACCCGATCGACCTTCGGCAGCTGCTGATCGACACCTTCGTCTGGCACGACCCCGGCCCGGCCAGCAGCCATCTGGTGAGCGACCTGTCCGGGTGGTGGCGACACCCCCGGATCCTCGCCGGGATCGGCCCGGCCCTAGCCGAGCTGGCCAGCGCCGGCCTGGCCGACGCGGACCGGCCGAGCACGGTGATGACCCCGCAGGTCACCGGGCTGCTTGTCGGCCCGCTGGTGGCGACAGCGCTCGGCGTCGGCGTCGTACCCGCGTACAAGGAGGATCCGCAGCGGACAATCGCAGACGCGACCACCTGGACCACGACGGCGCCCGACTACCGGGGCCGCACGCTGCGGCTCGGTGTCCGTGACCGGCACCTCGGCCCAGGCGACCGGGTCCTGCTGGTCGACGACTGGGTCACCAGCGGCGCGCAGCTGCGGGCCATGGCGCAGCTCGCCGCGGCTCGCGGGGCGGTCGTCGTCGGCAGCGCGGTGATCGTCGCCGACTGCCCGCCCGCCGTCGTCGACGAACTCCGGATCCGCAGCCTGATCCACAGCAAGGACCTGTGAACCGCCGGGTCGGATCGGCTACGGCGTCGCCTCGTGTCCCGGTCGGCCGACGGTACGCCGGGCCTGCTTCATCTCTGCCTCGTGGATGTGCCGGCGGCCGCCCACCAGCGCCTCCCGGGCCGCCCGCTCGACCGCCTGGAAGGTAGCGTAGTAACCGTCGTCGAACTCCTCGACGATCTGAAACGTCCAGCGGCCCGGCAGGACGTTGCGACCGATCAGCTCCGTCTCGACCCGGTCAGCCATGTGCCGGTGACCGGCCCCGCGCAGCAGCTGGACGACCCGGTCCAGGGTCGCGTCCGCGCCGCCGATCAGTTGGTGCATCGAGTAGAGGTGGCCACGGGCCCGGTGCACCGTCTCCAGGGCCTTGCTCAACTCGCCGAGCGCCGCGACCGTGGCGTCGTCCACCCCTCGAGGTCGGGCGTGTTCGGCATCCACAGCCGGCAGATCCTTCGGTTCCGACATGGAACATTCGTACCAGAGACCGGGGCGCCACAACACTGGGTCAACGATCAACGACCCATAGTAGAGTTGGAGCGATGCGCCCGCCCCCGCAGACCATCTCGGTGGTCACTCCTGTCCATCCCGCGAGCATCCCGTACCTCGCCGACGCGTACGCCTCGCTGCGGGCGCAGCGGATGCCGCCTGGCTGGCAGTGGCGCTGGCTGGTGCAGGAGGACGGGCAGACCGGTGCGGTCGCCGCCGCGCTGCCTCAGGACCGACGGATCAGCGTCGGCCACAACCGCCCTGGTGGCCCCGGCGTCACCCGCACCATGGCGCTGTCCCGCGTCGACGGGCCGCTGGTCAAGGTGCTCGACGCCGACGACCGGCTGACCTCCGACGCGCTGGCCCATGACATCGCGATCCTCACCGCCGACCCGACGGTCGGCTGGACGACGGCGGCGGCGCTCGATCTGCTGAGCGACCACAGCACGATACGGATGGCCACCGATCCACCGGGCGGCCGGTTGCCCGCCGGTACGGTCCACCGGTGCTGGCAGGAGGACGCCTACCGGCTGCCGGTGCACCCGGCGACGCTGTGCATCCGTACGGACCTGCTGCTGGCCCTGGGCGGCTGGCTGGCGCTGCCCGCCTCGGAGGACACCGGGCTACTCCTCGCCGCGAGCACGGTCAGCGACGGTCACTTCATCGACGAGCCGGGGTTGCTCTACCGGAAGTGGCCCGGGCAGGTGACCAACCAGCAGGCTCACTGGTCCCCGACGGAACGGGCCGACCGGATCCAGGTGATCGAAAGCCGGGTCGCCGCGCTGGCGCTGCTGGGTATCGGCCCGACGTCGTCCACACCGCAAGGTCGGTGATGACGCGCGGCGGTCGTTGCACGCAGTGTGCCCCCTCGGGCCGGTGGTCACCTGTTCAGCTTGATGCCGCAGGTGCATCAGGATGCACCTGCGGCATCACGTCCGCCGAGGCGGCGTGGTTCCGAGGCGGCCTCCCGTAACCTGGGCTGGCCTTGATCATCCTGGCCTACTGACACGCCAATGGCACGACCGGACAGCGCGCAGGGAACTCTCACCGCAACCACAGATCGAGTTGCCTGGCCGAGCCCTTGCCTGCGGCCGAGTACACGTGTCATCCTAGCCAGGACAGGTTTCGTCGGACAAAATGCGATGCGTGGCCAGGTACAGGTACTCGTGGGCGCAGTCCGCCGGCAAGCACAACATAGCGCAACAACGATCACGGTACGTCATCGAACACTGCGGTCAGCCGTACGCCCTCCCACCAGAACCCCCGGACCGGCCAGAACGGCTGCTGTTCCTCGGCGACGACAGGGACGGCGTCGCTCTCGAAGTCGTCGCCATCGAGTTGTTGGACGGGACGCTACGCGTGATCCACTCCATGGACATGCGACCTAAGTACAACCGGCTCTACAAGGAGGCGAAGCCATGGCGGGTGTAACGCGAACGACGAAGGACCGAACGACCTCCACGACCTCTAACAAGGCAAAGGCACCGCGCCGAGCAACCACCACCGGAGCCCGGGCGACTCGGGCAGCCAGCCGACAGACCAAGAACGGTACAGCGCTCACGTCGCAGCTGGAGAGCGAGCTGGTCGCAGAGGCAGAGGCTGGATACGACCCCGACAGTCTCGCCCCCCGCCGGGTCGGCAGACCGCCGCTCTCCAGCAGCGGCGGCGCCTCGCACAAGATCAGCATCCGAGTTGATGACCAAACCTACGAAATGATCAAAAAGGTGGCAGAGCTGACGAACCGCAGCCCCAGCGAGTTGATCCGCGAAGTACTGCAGGCCGCGTACCCACGGAAGTAGGAACCTCGCGACGATCCCGCGTACGTACAGCGCAAGCCCTGGTTGGGATGATGGCCCCGACCAGGGCTTCGTGTGTTGGAGCGGGTGACGGGAATCGAACCCGCACTGTCAGCTTGGGAAGCTGATGTTCTGCCATTGAACTACACCCGCGAGCGGACCCACTCTACCCGGTCAGCCCGGTCACTGCGCAACAGGCCCGGCCGCCAACCGAGCACAGCATGGGGTACGGCTCGACACCCGTCGACCGGGCGTCAACGGGTAGGGCGTCGACGCGTCGGCCGGTGCCACGCGGCGGGTCAGCAGGCGACCGGGGTCGGCACCGGGTGGGAGACGCTGCCGCTGGTCGGGTCGAGCCAGACCTGGACGGCTGGTTGCCGTGGCGCCGCCGCCGCGTAGTGGCCGGTGCTGCCACCGCGTTGCGCCACCATCGCCACGTCGACGGAGAACTCGAACAGTCGCCAGTCGACGTGCGGCACGGCCCCGAGATCGCTGGCGAGCCGACCCACCTTGGCCCGATCGGTGACCGGATGCGCCCGACCTGCCAGGTACGCCTCGTCGTCACTCTCCTCCGGCGGGAACGAGTGCAGCGCGTACCGGCCATCCCGCTCCAGGTCACGCCGCTTCGGCGAGTCGATGATGAAGCAGAACAGCCCGTTGTCGGTGATCACCGGGGAGACCGGGTGCACCCGGGGACCACCGTCGGCTCGGACGGTGGCGAGGTAGCCGAGGCCGGGACCGTACTGCTGCATGAGGAGTCGGATCGCCGTGGCCAGGCGGGGCTCGTCGGCTGCGAACTCGGACCAGGTTGCCATGCGATGATTCTATCGAACATGTGTACGAGGAGATAGGGGGATCGCCCGTCCAGGCCAATCCGGGTACGTACCGGCCGGACAGCCGGCCGCGCGGTCGCACCGGCCGGACGGTCGCTATCGTGTGACGATGCTTCTCTCCGACCGGGACATCGTCGCGGAGACCAAGACCGGCGGACTCTCCCTCGAGCCGTTCGAACCTTCGCTCGTCCAGCCGTCGAGCATCGATGTCCGGCTCGACCGGTATTTCCGGGTCTTCAACAACCACCTGTACACCCACATCGACCCGGCGACTCGGCAGGACGATCTGACGTCCCAGGTCGAGGTGCCCAGCGGCGACCCGTTCGTACTGCACCCCGGTGAGTTCGTCCTCGCCTCCACGCTCGAGGTCGTCTCGCTCGGCGACGGCCTGGCCGCCCGGCTGGAGGGCAAGTCGAGCCTGGGTCGGCTGGGCCTGCTGACCCACTCCACCGCCGGCTTCATCGACCCCGGCTTCTCCGGCCACGTGACGTTGGAGTTGTCCAACGTGGCCAACCTGCCGATCAAGCTCTGGCCCGGGATGAGAATCGGCCAGCTGTGCATCTTCCGGCTCTCGTCGACGTCCGAGCATCCGTACGGGTCGGCGGTCTACGGATCCCGGTACCAGGGACAGCGTGGACCCACTCCGAGCCGGTCCTGGCAGCGGTGGCGCACCTGGCCGACCAGCTAAACCGGCTGGGCTGTCGCAGCGCCGGCGCGCCCGCGGTGGGGAGGCGAAAGGCGCCCTCCCAAGCCGGGGGGAGACATGGGAGGGCGCCTTTCCGGTGGCCGGTGCTGCCGCTTGACGGGGGGGATCAGCGGCACGCGCCAGGCCATGGGGAGGAGTGAGGTCTAGCCGGGCCTGCCGTAACTGTGCACACTCGAACCGATCTTGCGCATCTGCACAGGTTCGCCCGCCTGGGGGGCGTGCACGATCCAGCCGTTACCCACGTACATGCCGACGTGGGAGAGCCCGCTGTAGTAGAAGATGAGGTCGCCGGGGCGCAACTCGTCCCGGCTGACGTTGGCGGTCACCTGGCGCTGCCGGGCGGCGTTGTGCGGCAGCGCGACGCCGGCCTGCGCCCAAGCGGCCAGGGTGAGACCCGAACAGTCGTAGCTGCCCGGTCCCGCTGAACCCCAGACGTACGGCTTGCCGATCTGCGCACAGGCGAAGGTGACCGCCTTGCCGGCCGCACCGCCGGGGTAAGTCGCCGGGCAGGGCGCGGGACGCAGCGAGCCGAGGGTGTTGGTCGAGCCGTACGCCTCCAGGCGCAGGTCCTGCAACCGGTCAACCTCGGCGTCGATCTCCTTGGCCTTCGCCGCCAGCTGAGCCTCGGTGCTGGTCAGCTCGACGATCAAATCGTCGAGCGGGGCCTTCTTCGCGGCGTACTCGTTCCTGAGGTCGACGACGGCCTGCACGTCGCGGGCCTGCCGCCGGGCGAACTGGTCCAGCAGCTCGAGCTGGTCGGCGAGGTGGGTCGGCTTGCCATTGGTCAGGATCGCGTTGAAGACCGACGGACTACCACCCTTGTACGACCGGGCGGCGAACTCGCTGACCCGGTCCATCGCCAGGTCGATCTGGATCTGCAGTGGCTTGATCTTCTTCTGTAGTTCGTCCGCCTTCTTCTTCTTGGCGGCAAGGTCCTGCCGTACGGCATTGTGCCGTTCGATCGTTGGTTCGAGCTCGGCCCAGACCTCGTCGATCTGCGACTCGATCTCGGCGACGGTGGGCTGCGCCTGCGCCGGCGCTGCTACCAGCAGCAGACCGACGCCGGTGGTGGCGGCGACCAACGCGGAGAGTACTCGGCTAGGGTCGTGCGGCGATTTTCGCCGATGGTCGCGGCTGGACCACCGGAGGTATCGCCGAGGGGCGCTCGTAGCCACCGGACTCCTTCTCCCCAGACCGCCTACCGGGTTAGCTGCCGGGTTCGGGCGGAAAGGAGACGCCCTACCGCAGGTGGCCTGCGGATTCACCCCGGAAGTGCCGTGGGTCCCCGGCTCGCCGTCAGACGGCGATTAGGCGGTGTCAGGCCGAGGTCAACCCGGTTGGTTGACGTCCTCCCGACTCGACGATCCCCAAGAGTAGAGAGCGGCGTTCTCGCTACGCAAGCGAGAACATGGACTATCTCATTGAGTACACAGACGATTGCGTATCGTACATAGGCTGCCATCGCTCAAGCGTTCGAATTTTCCCGGGCGGACCGGCCCGTTCATACCGGTCCGCCCGTACGTTCGGCCAGCCAACGCGCGCCACTCAGATTGCCTCAGCAGGCTGGCTGACCTGCCACGATCAGCCGACCCGCTTGAATCCGGCGAGCGGCATGTTGTCGATGTTCTCCATCTGCACGGGTTGACCCGCGCGGGGAGCGTGCACCATCAGGCCATTACCGATGTAGATCCCCACGTGATGCAGATCACTGAAGAAGAATACGAGATCCCCGGGTTTGGCGTTGGCACGGCTGACCGAACTGCCCTGATTCCACTGAGTTCCGGTGTAATGCGTGAGGCTGACACCGGCACTTGCCCAGGCGTACTGGGTCAGGCCGGAACAGTCGAAGGCGTTCGGCCCGGTGGCACCCCAGACGTACGGCTTACCGAGCTGTGCGCAGGCGGTGCGGACCGCGGTTCCGGCGGCTCCGCCGACCGACACCGCCGGGCACGGGCCGGAGGCACCGGATCCGCCGGTGTAGCCGGTGGACTGGTACGCGGCGTTGCGCGCCCGTTCCAGGCGTTTGATCTCGGCGTTGATGGTTTTGCGCTGCTCGGCGAGCGTCTTGTCCTGTGCCTGCTGCTTCGTGATCAACTCGTCCAGCGTCTGCCGTTCGGCGAGATAGCGGTCCCGGGTCTCCAAAACAGCGGTGATCTTTTCCTGCCGACGCTTGGAGATTCGGTCCAGCACCACGAGCTGATCCGCCAGGCTGGTCGGCGATCCGGTCCGGAGCAGGGCGTTCAGTTCGCTCGACGGCCCGGTCCGGTAGTAGCGGTTGGCAACCTCGCCGATCTCGTCCGCCGCCAAGTTGGCCTGCAGGGACAGGGGGCGGATCTTCTCGTCGAGCGCGGCCGCTTTCTTCTCGTTGGCCTTGAGCTCGCTGTGCACCTTGTTGTACTGCTCGATGACCGGTTCCAGTTTCAGCCACTGGGCGTCCAACTCGGCTTCGATCTCAGCCAGCGTCGGCTCGGCGTGGGCCGGTCCAGCCGGGAAGACCAGCGCAGTTGCGGCAAGCAACAGCGCAATTGCGATACGTTGAGGAACCCGTACACACCAATGCTCTCCGCGTCGATACCGGGACCCACTGTGACGATGGATGTGCGAATTCGCGAGCGCACGTGCCATTGGCAGCGACTCCTTCAATGGTTCGATCGCTGGGGCCTCACGGGCGGGGGTACGGAGGCCGACATCCGCAGCGGTCGGTGCATCACCTTATTGGAAAGCGCGGTGTTCGTTCAAGACCGCCTGCCGCCTCCGCTTCCCCCGCAGCTACCGCTTCTCCTGCAGTCACCGGTCTGGGCGGTTAGCGTGATGACATGGAGTCGCTCAGCCTCGCGGAGGAGCTCGTCCTGCTCAGCTATGACGGTTCCGGGGCCGCGTCCGTCGCATCCCCGGAGCTCGACTATGCCGTCGCCGGGGCGGTGTTGTGCGACCTCGCCGTCGGCGGGCAGATCTCGATTGACGCAGACGGCCGGGTGCTGGCCGGCGACGATCCCGCCGGCAGGTACGCGCCCGGCGAAGCCCCGGGTCGAGGCCACGGCCGGGAGTTCCTCGACCAGGTACGGATCAGGATCCAGGCCGAGCCTGGCCGCGCAACCCGCGACTGGGTGGTCGAGCTGTCCCACGGTGTGGTCGAGGAGGTACTCGACGGGCTGGTCGCCTCGGGGGTGCTCCGCCGGGAACGGGACCGGGTGCTCTGGGTCCTGCCCCGGACCAGGTTCGCTCCGCCGGACGGCGTCGAACCGCCCGCTGAGACGGAGACCCGGCGACGGTTGGCCGCCGCCGAGCGCGGCGCCGGACCGGTCGGACCGCGTACCGCCGCGTTGGCCTGCCTGCTGAACGCACTCGACGTGCCGGACGTCGGTGCTGCACGGCTTTCGGACGCGCGGCGCCGGCCGCCTGCGGTGCTCGGGCCGGCGGCCTGGCCGATCGCTGCGACCACCGACGTCGTCGACGGGTACCGGGCGACGGTCGCCCGCAGCGTCTTCACCGCCACCGACGTCGCGACTGGCAGCTAGCTGACCCCGGTAGGCGACGGCGCGAACCGCCGCCACAGCAACCGGACCACACTGCCGCCGACCGCCCCGATCAGCGCCCCGGTCGCGTTGTTGACCCAGTCGTAGCCGACACACTCGCGGCCGACGCCGAGCACCGCCTGGCCTACTTCGACGACGACCGGGGCCAGCACGAGCAGCCCGGTGGCCAGCACTGGCCGGTGGACCGCCAGCACCGTACAGAACGCCAGCGGTACGAACATCGCCACGTTGCCGACCCGTTCACCGAGCGAGTCGACGGTGACCAGCCCGGACCACAGCACCGCCGGATCGGTGAGCGACCGGAGGCACGCGGCGAAGACCTGGCCGTCCGGGCCGGAAACGGAGACCCCGGGGGCGAGCGGTACGCCGGACCCGGTCGGCGCCGGTGGCAGGGTGAGCGCGGCGATCGCGGCAGCGCTGACAAGCATCCCGAGCGTCGGCCAGCGCGCCCAACCGAGCCGTACGGCGAGCGGCCGGTGCACCAGCAGGCTCACGCCGGCCAGCACCGCGAGGGTGAGGAACGGCCAGGGCTGGGCGAGGAACTCGCGGGCCCAACCCAGCACCCGCTTCTCCCTACTCCTCGGCCGACGATGACGCCGACGATGCTACCGCCGGCTTGACCGACCTGAGCAGCACCGTCGCCACATCGACGACCTCGACGTTCTCGTCCGCCGCGCCACTGGACTGCTTGCCGGTGACCCCGTCGCCGAGCATGGTGTAGCAGAACGGGCAACCGACCGCGATGGTCTGGGCCCCGGTGGAGAGCGCCTCCTCGACCCGGTCGACGTTGACCCGCTTGCCGATCCGCTCTTCCATCCACATCCTCGCCCCGCCGGCACCGCAGCAGAACGAGCGTTCCGAGTTGCGCGGCATCTCCCGCAGCTGAGCCGCGTCGCCGCCCGCCTCGGCACCTGCGGTCAACGCGGCACCGAGCACCTCCCGGGGCGGGCTGAACACCCGGTTGTGCCGGCCCAGGTAGCACGGGTCGTGGTAGGTCAACCCACCGTCGACCGGGGTGACCGGGGTGAGCTTGCCGGCGGCGACCAGGTGGGCCAGCAGCTGGGTGTGGTGTACGACGTCGAAGTGGCCGCCGAGCTGGCCGTACTCGTTGCCGAGGGTGTTGAAGCAGTGCGGGCAGGTCGCGACGATCTTGCGTCTCGCCGGCTCCCGGTCGCCGAACGCCTCGTTGAGGGTCTCGACGTTCTGCTGGGCCAGCATCTGAAAGACGAACTCGTTGCCGATCCGGCGGGCCGGGTCGCCGGTGCAGGTCTCGCCCTCGCCGAGGATGGCGAAGTCGACGCCGGCTTCGTGCAGCAGGGTCGCCACCGCGCGGGTTGTCTTCTTGGCCCGGTCCTCGAACGCGCCGGCGCAGCCGACCCAGAACAGGTACTCGAAGTCGTCCACCTCGCCGACTCGGGGGACCGCGAAGTCGAGCCCCTTGGTCCAGTCCTCCCGGGTGTTCGGCGGAGCACCCCACGGGTTGCCCTTGTTCTCCAGGTTACGCAGCATCACGCCGGCCTCGCTGGGGAAGCTCGACTCGATCAGCACCTGGTAGCGGCGCATGTCGACGATGTGGTCGACGTGTTCGATGTCCACCGGGCACTGCTCCACGCAGGCCCCGCAGGTGGTGCACGACCAGAGCACGTCCGGGTCGATGACGCCGCCGTCGTCGGCGCCGCCGATCAGCGGGCGGTCGGCCTCGGCCAGCGCCAGGGCATCGACCTTGGCGAGTTGTTCGGCCGTACCCTTCTCCTCGCCGGTGAGGTCCTTGCCGCCGCCGGCGAGCAGGTAGGGCGCCTTGGCGTAGGCGTGGTCGCGCAGCGACAGCACGAGCAGTTTCGGTGACAGCGGCTTACCGGTGTTCCAGGCCGGGCACTGCGACTGGCAGCGGCCACACTCCGTACAGGTGGTGAAGTCGAGCAGGCCCTTCCAGCTGAACTGTTCGACCTGGGCGACCCCGAACTGATCGGATTCCGGGTCGGCCTCTTCGAAGTCGAGCGGCTTGCCGTCGCTCATCATCGGCCGCAGCGCGCCGAGGCCGGAGTTGGGCCGGCCGGGGTCCCGCTTGAAGTAGATGTTGAAGAAGGCGGCGAACCGGTGCCAGGCCACCCCCATGGTCAGCGTCAACGCGATGACGATCAGCCAGGTCATCGAGATGAGGATCTTGACCAGGGCGGTGATGCTGATCGCCGCTTCGGAGGCGGGCAGGACGGCACCGAGCGCGTGGCTCACCGGGGTGGCCCAGACCGGGAAGTCGAAGTGGTCGGTGGCCACCCGGAAGCCACGGATCAAGAAGCCGCAGATCAGTACGGCGAGCACGACGGCTTCGACGAAGTAGCCCTGCCACATCGTCGAGCCGGTGAACCGTGACCGGCCGCCGGTCCGGGTCGGCCGGTTCGCCAGCCGGATCCCGATGAGCACGCCGATACCCGCCATGCCGAGGATCGAGATGAGCTCGGTGACCAGCCCGTACAGCAGCCAACCGCCGATCACCGGAATGCCACCGCCGGCGTTGACCACCTCGAAGTACGCCTCCAGCACGAGGATGGAGAGCACGATGAAGGCGACCATGACGAACCAGTGGGCCGCCCCGACGACGCTCCACTTGAGCATCCGGGTGTGGCCGAGGGTCTCGCTCAGCATCACCTTCGCCCGGGTGGCCGGGTCACCGGTGCGGTGCGGGTCGGCCTTGCCGAGTCGGATGATCGAGACGAACTGCCAGACCGCCCGGCCGGCGAGCACCACCGCGACGGCGGTGACGATGGCGGCGACCACCGTGGTGACGATCTGGACCGTACCCATTCGTTGGCCTCCCGGTGTGCTGCGGACGAGCGGCATAGTGACCGGAAGGCCGGCCACGGAGCTTCAGCCTACCGCCAAGTTACCCATGGGTAATGTGACGAGCGTCGCACCGTACCGGCGACCGGTACTCGCCACCCTATGGCAGCGTCGCCGCCACGCCGGCGCCCGGCCCCCGACAAAACAGCAGGTCGGCCGGCATCCTCGTGGACACCGACCGACCTTGGGCGGCACTGGCGGGCCGACTGCGGACCGACTGTGAACCGGGTCAGCGCCAGCGGGAGAGCAGGATCAGCGAACTCACCATGGCACCGAACCCGATCGCCAGGTTCCAGTAGCCCCAGGAGGCGACCGGGTAGGCGGTCTCCGACAGGTAGTAGACGACCAGCCAGCCGATGCCGAAGACGATCAACGAGACGGCGCTGATCGGCAGCCAGATCGGACTCGGCTTGCGGGTGGCAGCCGTCTGGGTCGGGCGGACGTCGGTCGGCGGGGTGTAGACCTTCTTCTTGCGAACCTGCGACTTGGGCACGACGCTCTCCTGGTGGCTATCATCCGGCCCGGCAACCGGACGCAGCGGCGACGGTCCATGGCCAATAATGTTCAAGAGCTAGCGTAGTCAAGTTGCCGCGATCCGGCCACGGGCCGCAGCACGGTAGCAGCGACATTTGGGCACAACCAGGTCCACCAGGTGCGACAGACCGCTCAGGTGGTCCATTATGCGGACACTTGTCGATGGCTGGCAGGCGGAGAGGGGGCCGAGGTGGAGTACACCTCCGGCAGCGCGTCCTGGCGGGACGTGGTCCGGCGCGCCGTTCGCGGGCTGCTGCGTCGCCGGCGCGGCGCGGAGCAGCCCGGCTGGTCCGCCGGCGTACCGCTGATCGCGCTGCTCGCCGGCCTGCTGTTCACCACGACCGCCACCACCGCCAGCGGCACCAGCCTGCGGGAGGACCGTCGACCACAGCTCGCGCAGCTGATCGACGACCGCCGTACCCAGCTCGCCGCCGCCGAGGAACGAGCCGCCCAACTGCGCGACCAGGTCGACCAGCAGACGGAGCTGGTCGCCGGGTCGGACGAGCCGATCGCCCGGCAGCAGGCCCGGATCGACGCGAACCGGTCGGCGGCCGGCTTCACCGCGCTGGCCGGCCCGGGCGTCATCATCGAGCTCGACGACGCGCCGCGGCTGACCGACCTGCCGGACGGTGCCAGCAACGACGACCTGGTGGTGCACCAGAGCGACGTACAGGCAGTGGTCAACGCACTGTGGGCCGGCGGCGCCGAAGCGATGTCAATCATGAACGTACGGGTGTTGGCGACCAGCGCGGTACGCTGTGTCGGGAACACGCTGTTGTTGCACGGCGGGGTCTACTCGCCCCCATTTCGGATCGCCGCGATCGGTGACCCCAGCGCCCTGCAGCAGGCGCTGGCCGACTCCGAAGGGGTGCAGTTGTTCAGAGACGCCGTGACCCACTTCCAGCTGGGCTACCAGGAGACCATCGAAGCCGAGCTGACCGTGCCGGCGTTCGACGGCTCGGCAGCGCTGCGACACACCACCGTTCCGGAGTCGGCGCGATGACCCGGCCCGGGGTGCCCGACCGTCCAGGGGCGCCCGGCCATCCCGACCAACCGCACGACTCGGGCCGGCACCGCGCGTATCACACCGACGACTCGGCCACGGTGCTTCCCCGCTTCACCGGGCCGAACCCGGCACCGGCCCCGGGCCCGACACCCCCGGCGCATCAGCACCAGCCCGGCTACTCGCCCCAGCAACTGGCCCTGTACCGGCGCCCCCGACAGCCCGAGCGCGACGATGCTGCCCGCACGGCCGTCATCCCCCCCTACCCCGCCGAGCCTGCCACGTCCACCACAGTGCTGCCGGTAGTCATCAGCAGCTACCAGCCGCCGCCCAACGGAGAATCAGCGTCCGGGGCCGAGCCGGGGCCCGACCCGGGCGGCTCTGGCGCGCGCGACGGTGCCGCCCCCCGTCGCGGTGAGCGGGTGGTGAAGTTGCGACCGGAGCGCACCGACAGCGGTTACAAGAGCGTGTACTCCGAATTGACCCGACCCACCATCTGGACCGCGCTGCGCGCCACCGCTCGGGCAACCGGGGAGCTGTTGATCACCTTCGGCATCGTGGTGCTGCTCTTCGCCGGCTACGAGATCTGGGGCAAGTCGGTCATCGTCAACGCCCACCAGAACGAGCTCAGCGACCAGCTCGCCCAGCAATGGGCCGAAGTGCCCGAGCCGGTCGTCAGCGACGGGCCCACGCCCGAGCCCGAGGCGTCCCCCACCATCCAGGTGCAGGGCACCCCGGTCGCCGGGCTCTACATCCCGAAGCTGGACAAGAACTGGATCGTCGTCGAGGGCGTCGGCCAGGACGACATCCGGTACGCACCGGGTCACTACCCGGACAGCGCCGGCCCCGGGGAGATCGGCAACTTCTCGGTGGCCGGGCACCGCAACCGGGCCACCTTCTGGCGGCTGGACGAGCTGGGCGACGGCGACACGATTGTCGTCGAGGACCGGGACACCTGGCACGTGTACGCGGTCACCCGCAACCACATCGTGCTGCCGAACCAGACCGAAGTGGTCGCCGCCGTCCCCGGCGACCGCCGGGCGCAGCCGACCGAGGCGATGCTGACCCTGACCACCTGCCACCCGAAGTTCGACAACTACCAGCGGCTGATCGTGCACGCGGCGCTGGTTCGCAGCCAGCCCAAGGCCGATGGCCGACCGGCGGAACTCGGCGGCTGAGCCATGTACGCCTGGATCTGGCGCAAGCTCCCGTTCGGCACGCCCGGCAAGCTGATCGGTTCGGCGCTGCTCGCCGGGCTGACGGTCGTCCTGCTCTGGTACGTGGTCTTCCCGTGGGCGGAGCCGCTGCTGCCGTTCGACGACGTCCAGGTGACCGAGGACGGCGGCGGCACCGGTACCGACCCCGGCGACGGCGGTCCGGCCGACGGCGACGGCGACGGCGGCGACCCGGACAGTGGCGGCGCCGGCGACTACGAGCTGCCGTACGACACCGAGACGAACAACCCCGTACCCGATGTGAACGGCGACTAGAGTCAGGTGTCCGCGTGCGCGTACTGGTGATCGACAACTACGACTCGTTCGTGTTCAACCTGGTGCAGTACCTCGGCCAGCTGGGTGCCGAATGCGACGTTCGGCGCAACGCCGAGATCTCCGTCGACGAGGTCGGCCGGCTCGGCGCGGCCGGTGTGCTGCTCTCCCCCGGGCCGGGTGCGCCGGGCAGCGCCGGCATCTGCCTGGAGGTCATCGAGCGGTACGCCGGACAGCTGCCGATCCTCGGCGTCTGCCTCGGTCACCAGGCGATCGGTGCCGCGTTCGGCGGGGTCGTCGAACGTGCTCCCGAGCTGCTGCACGGCAAGACCTCGCTGGTCGAGCATCGGGGCGTCGGGGTGCTGGCCGGGCTGCCGGACCCGTTCACCGCCACCCGCTACCACTCCCTCGCCGTACGCGAGGACAGCCTGCCGGCCGAGATCGAGGTCACCGGCCGGACCGCGTCCGGGGTGGTGATGGCGATGCGGCACCGGAGCCTGCCGGTCGAGGGTGTGCAGTTCCACCCCGAGTCGGTGCTCACCGAGGGCGGCCACCTGATGCTGGCGAACTGGCTGGCCGGGTGCGGTCTGCCGCAGGCCCGGCAGCGGGCACCGCGGCTCGCCGCCGAGGTGGAGACCCGGCGGCGGGCCGCGTTCGTATCGGCCTGAGTCCAGGCCGGGCCCGGCCTGGCCTTTGGGAGCGCAGCCCGCGACTCAGTCGAACAGCCGGGAGACGGGCGCGGTGGGCAGCAGACCGCTCACTCCGCTGCCTGGGGTGCTGGAGCCGCCACCACCGCCCTCGCCGTCACCGTCGCCCGGTGGCGGGCTGGTCGTCGGGGGGGATCCGGTCGGCGACGGGCTGCCGGTCGGGTCCGGCGACGGCTCCTCCTCCTGCCGGGGCTGGGAGACAACGATTTCCACCCGGGAGTTGACCCGGTGCTCGCCGTTGTTCGGGCTCTGGCTGGTGACGATGCCGGCATCGGCCGGGTCGACTTCCTCCCCGTCGATCACCCGCGGGTCGAAGCCGCGGTTTTCAAGCGTCGCGACGGCCTGGGCTTCGGTGTAGCCGACGACGTTCGGCATGTCCCGCAGATTGTTGAGCGAGACGTGCACCTCGACCTCGCTGCCCACCTCGACCAACTCGCCGGCGCCGGGCACCTCGACCACCTGGTCCTTCGGTGCCGAGCTGTCCACCTCCTCAAAAACGGCGATCAGCTTCCGGTCGGTGAGCTGCTGCTCGGCCGCGCTGCGGGTAAAGCCCTTCATGTCGGGCACCTGGACCTTGCCTGGACCGGAGCAGACGACGAGGGCCACCTCGGAGCCCCGCTCGACGGCGCCCGGCTCCGGCGACTGCTCGACGACGGTGTTGACCGTACAGTTCGGGTCGTCGCGAGGGGTGACGTCCGCTGTCAGCTGCAGGTCGGTGAGGGTCAGCTGGGCCTGTTCGATCTGCGCGCCGATCAGGCGGGGCAGAACGACGGTGACCGGCTCGTCGGGTTGGTTCATCCAGATCAGCCCGGTGGCCAGGGCGATCACCGCGAAGACGCCCAGCGCGCTGAGCCCGGCGATGACCGCCGGCGAGGTCCGCCTCGGCGGCGGGCCGCCGACGCCGCCGGGGATCCGCTGGGTCGAGCCGGTACGCCCGGTGGCGCCCATCGCCGCGGTTTCGTCGTCGTCGCGCAGCACCGGGGTGGCCAGCACCGGCCGGCCGGAGGCGGCGCGCAGCAGGTCGGCGCGCATCTCGCCGGCGCTCTGGTAACGGTTGACCGGGTTCTTGGCCAGCGCCTTCAACACGATCGCGTCGATCGCCGGGGTGACGTCCCGGTTGATCTCGCTCGGCGCCCGCGGGTCCTCCCGGACGTGCTGGTAGGCGACGCTGACCGGGCTGTCCCCGACGAACGGCGGATGGCCGCAGAGCAGCTCGAACAGCACACAGCCGGCCGCGTAGACGTCGGATCGGGCGTCCACCGACTCGCCCCGGGCCTGCTCCGGGGAGAGGTACTGCGCGGTGCCGATCACCGCCGAGGTCTGGGTCATCGTGGTCGCGCCGCTGGCCAGCGCGCGGGCGATGCCGAAGTCCATCACCTTGACCTGGTCGGTCTGGGTGAGCATGACGTTGCCGGGCTTGATGTCCCGGTGGATGATGCCGTGCCGGTGGCTGAACTCCAGGGCGGCGCAGACGTCGGCGCAGTATTCCAGGGCCCGACGCGGGTGCAGCCGGCCCTCGGCGGCGAGCACTTCCTTGAGGGTGCGGCCGTTGACGAACTCCATGACGATGAACGGCAGCGGCTCGCCGGTGGCGGCGTACTCCTCGCCGGTGTCGTAGACCGCGACGATCGCCGGGTGGTTGAGCGAGGCGGAGTTCTGCGCCTCGCGCCGGAACCGTTCCTGGAAGGTCCGGTCCCGGGCCAGGTCGGTGCGCAGCATCTTGATCGCGACATCACGGCCGAGCCGCAGGTCACGGCCGCGGTGAACCTCGGCCATACCGCCATAGCCGAGCAACTCGCCGACTTGGTACCTGCCACCTAGCAGGCGGGCCTGCGCGGTCATCGTCCTTGTCGTCCTTCGCTCGTCTGGTCGTCATCGGATCGGACCAAGTCGGGTGCTTCCATCGACGGTACGGGTCCCACGCTGGTTTCGACGTGTCCGGCTGCCATCTGGTTCTCAGCCGTAACCAATCGCACCACGGGTTGCCCCAGAGCGGCCGAATTGCCGGCGCTGTCGATGATCTTGTAAGCGACCAGCCCGGTGCAGAGCAACACGATCAACGCTCCGAGGATGATCGCCAGGACGGTGAACACTTGCCGGTGCAGGCCACCGGACCGCTGGGGCGGGGCTGGTGGCCGGTTGTAGCCGTACGGGTTGGGTGGACGACCCGACGCGGGAAGGGGCTGCCGCGCCGGGGTGGCAGGGTGATGGTAGCCGGCCGGATACCCGGCCGGCATCATCGGCGCGGTGGCCGGCCGGTAGCCGGGTGGTCCGGGCATCGGCTGCCCCAGCGGCGGCCGCTGACCGGGCGGCACCGAATTGGGCGGCACCGAGCCGGGGTGCATCGGCCCCGGCGACATCGGCCCCGGCGACATCGGCCCGGGAGACATGGGTGCAGGGCCGGACGCCATCGGCGAGACCGGCGCCGCCGGGGTGGGCCGGGGCGCGGCCGGGTGCTGGCCGGGATGCTGCTGGCCCGGGTGCTGCTGGCCCGGGTGCTGCTGGGCGTGTGGTGGCCGGGGCGGGCCGGCGAGCGTGGTGGCGGCCTGCCGGGAGACGGCGGCCATCGTGGCGGCGCTCTGCCAGCGTGCCGAGGGATCCTTGGCGAGCGCGCGCTCGACGAAGCTGCGGACCACGGGTGGGATGTCCGACGGTAGCGCACGTGGCACTTCACGCACGTGCTTCATGGCGATTTCCAGCGGATTGTCGCCCTCGAACGGCCGCCGACCGGACAGACACTGGTAGGCGACCACGCCGAGCGCGTACACGTCGGAAGCCGGCGTCGCGACCGCGCCGGACGCCTGTTCCGGGGAGATGTAGGAGGCGGTGCCGAGCACTGAGCCGGCGGCGGTCAGCTGGCCGACGATCTCCGAGCGGGCGATGCCGAAGTCGGTCAGCACCAGCGTGCCGTTGGGTCGTACCAGCAGGTTGCCCGGCTTGACGTCGCGGTGCACGATGCCCTTCTCGTGGGCCGCGTGCAACGCGTCGGCGGCCTGGGCGACCAGCGCCATGGTGCGGGCCGGGGTGAGCCGCCCGACCCGGGACAGGGTGCGCGACAGCGCGTCGCCCTCGACGTACTCCATCACCAGGAAGGCGATGTGCTTGTCGCTGCCGTAGTCGTAGACGTCGACCACGCCGGGATGGTTGATGGTGGCCATGGTGCGGGCCTCGCCGCGGAACCGTTCGGCGAAGCCCGGCTCCTCCAGCAGCGCGGGGAGCAGGCTCTTGACCGCGACGGTACGGCCGAGCACCTCGTCGGTGCCGCGCCACACGTCGCCCATCCCGCCGCTGGCGATGCGCTCGTCGAGCCGGTAACGGCCGCCGAGCAGGACTCCGGAACTCAGCATCTCATCGCCCCTCACGCTCGGCGACAAGTGCCCGCATGATCTGGCCGGAGATCCGGGCCGCTTCCGCGCTGCCGCCGCTGCCGGCACCTTCCAGCAGTACGCAGACCGCCGAGATCGGCTCACCGTCCTCGGACGTGACGAAGCCGATGAACCACCCGTGGTCGTCGTCGCCCTCGCCGGCCTGCGCGGTGCCGGTCTTGCCGCCGACGGTGTAGCCGTCGATCCGGGCGTTGCGGCCGGTGCCGTTGCGCACCACGCTGACCATCATCTCCTGCAGGTCGGCGGCGACCGACCCGCTCACCGACTGGCGCAGCTCCCGCGGGTCCGCGGTGTAGTAGCTGCTGGTCCGGTCGGCGTGCAGCAGTTGCTGGATCACGTACGGGCGCATCTGGCTGCCGCCGTTGGCCACCGCCGCCGCGATCATCGCGCCTTCCAGCGGGGTCATCCGGACGTTGTTCTGGCCGATCGACGACTGGGCCAGCGCCGCGCCGTCCTCGCTGCCGTCCGGGTTGGTGATGTCGCCGGTCCGGCTGGCCGCGACCGGCAGGCCGTCGTCGCCGCTGGTCCGGCCGACGACCAGCTCCTCGTCCTCGAAGCCGAAGTCGCGGGCCTTGGCCTTGACCGTCTCGGCGCCGAGCTCCACACCCAGCTTGGCGAAGCCGGTGTTACACGAGTCGGTCAGGGCGGTGATCAGGGTGACCTCGTCCTGTGGGCAGATGGAGTCGACGGCGTTGCGGATGTCGGTGCCGGAGTCAGGGTGCCGGTAGACCGGGCCGGCGGAGATCGGCGTCTCGACGGTGGTGCCGTTCTCCAGGGCCGCCGCCGCGACGACGACCTTGAAGGTGGAGCCGGGCGGCAGCACCTCGCCGAGGGCCCGGTTGTTCAGCGGACGGTTCGGGTCGCTGTCCAGCTCGTTGAAGGCTTCCTGGGCCGCCCCGGTGTCGTGGCTGGCCAGCGGGTTCGGGTCGAAGCTGGGGAGCGAGACCAGGGCCTGCAGCGCGCCGGTACGCGGATCGAGCGCCACCGCCGCGCCCACGTCGACACCGACCCGGTTGTCCAGCAGCTGCCGGTACGCGGTCTCCTGCGCCCGCCGGTTGATGGTGAGCAGCACGTTCCCGCCGCCGGTCTCCTCGCCGGTGAACAGGTCCCGGACCCGGTCGGCGAAGAGCTGGTCGCTGGTGCCGGCGAGGAACTCGTTCTCAGCCTTCTCCACGCCGGTGGCGGCCAGGTTGACCGGCTTGTAGCCGATCACGTGCGCGTAGAGCTCGTTGTCCGGGTAGGTGCGCAGATACTGCAGCTCGCCGTCGGTCGGGGTGCTGGTGGCCAGGGCACGGGCGCCGGCTTCGATGTTGCCGCGTTGCCGGTCGTACTCGGCGACCTGCACCCGGCCGTTGTAGTCGCTGGTGCGGTACTCCTCGGCCTTGTAGCCCTGGACCCAGTTGAGGTTCACAAAGAGCAGGCCGAACAGCACCATGATGACCACGCCGACTCGGCGCAGCGGGGCGTTCATCGGCGGATCACCTCCGTCGGCGCGCCGTGCAACTGGGCAGGTGGTCCGGCCGGCGCGCCGGGCGGTCGGGGCTCAGCGCCCGCCACCGGCCGACGGCCAGCGTCGGAGATCCGCAGCAGCATCGCCACCAGCAGCCAGTTCGCCATCAGCGACGAGCCGCCGGCGGACAGGAACGGGGTGGTCTGACCGGTCAGCGGGATCAGCCCGCTGATCCCGCCGACGATCACGAAGACCTGCAGGGAGAGGGTGAACGCCAGGCCACCGGCGAGCAGCTTGCCGAACGAGTCGCGTACCGCCAGGCCGGCCCGCAGCCCGCGTTGCGCGACCAGCAGGTAGACGATGAGCAGCGCGGAGAGACCGAACAGGCCGATCTCCTCGCCGAGGCCGGCGAAGATGAAGTCGTTGTGCACCTCCGGCACCTTCAACGGCTGGCCGCCGCCGGGTCCGGCGCCGAACAGCCCGCCGGTGCCGAGCCCGAGCAGGCCCTGGACCAGTTGATAACCGTCGTCGTACGGGTCGGAGAACGGGTCGAGCCAGATGTTCGCCCGCTGGTAGAAGTTGGCGAACGGGCCACCGACGATGTTGCCCAGGTGGTACGCCAGGAAGGCGCCGCCGAAGAACAGCAGCAGACCGATGATCAGCCAGCTGACCCGTTCGGTGGCGACGTACAGCGTCACGACGAACATGCCGAAGTAGAGCAGCGACGTCCCGAGGTCCTTCTGGAAGACCAGGACCAGGACGCTGAGCAGCCAGACCACCAGCACCGGGCCGAGGTCCCGGCCCCGAGGAAAGTCGATCCCGAGCACCCGCCGACTGGCCAGCGACAACACTTCACGCTTGCGGACCAGGTAGTACGCGAAGAAGGACAGCAGGGCCAGCTTGGCGAACTCACCGGGCTGGATCGAGAAGCCGCCGATCAGGATCCACAGCTTGGCACCGTTGACTTCGGAGTACCGCGCCGGCAGCACCGCCGGGATCATCACCAGCACGATCCCGGCCAGCCCGAGGGTGTACGCGTACCGGGCGACGACCTGGTGATCGCGGACCAGGACTAGCAGTCCGGCGGCGAGCATCACGGCGGCCAGGGTCCAGGCCAGTTGCCGCCCCCCGGTGCCGGCGAAGATCGGATAGTCGATCCGTTCGGCGGCGGCCACCTGGGCCAGGTCGTAGCGGCGCAGGAAACCGACGCCGATGCCGTTGAGCAGGGCCACCGCCGGCAGCAGGGCCGGGTCGGCGTGCGGGGCGAAGAACCGGATGACCAGGTGCAGGCCGACGAAGACCGCGCCGACCACGGCGGTCGGCACCCAGAAGCCGGGCCGGATAGTGCCGAGCACGGCCGCTTCGGCCGCGGCCGAGTAGAGCGCGACCACGGCGAGCGCGAGGGCCAGCAGGCCGAGTTCGGCGTTTCGCCGCGTCCTGATGGGGCGGATCCGCGGCATCTCACCGGTAATGGCCGGCGGGGCGGGTCCGACTGAAGCGGTCACTGGGTTTCCTTCACCTCGCTCGCCGGCCTCAGCCGACCGTCCGGCAACCGGCCGGGTTGGTCACCGGCGGGACCGGCTCGACCGGTGGGGCGTCCGGGGAGCTCTCCGGGGCACCTGACGGGCTCGGGGTGGCGCCCGGTGACGGGCTGTTCGCCGGGCCGGTCGGTGATCCGGAGGCAAGGCCCTCGGGCGTCGCACCCGGCGAACCGGTCACGTCGGCCTCCGGTGACGGGGACAGCGTGGGTGACGGGGTCGGGGTGGGCGTCGGTGGGCAGATCGGCTTCAGGTTGGGGTTGCCCGCGTCGTCCCGGGTGAGTTCCAGCAGGTGCCGCTGCGCCTCGGCTTCGCTGCCGGCGTGGATGCCGCGCTTGACCCGGTCCTGAGCGACGGAGGTCAGGTCGTCCAGGGCGAGGTCGCTGGTCTGGTGCACGGTGGAGAGGCTGACGCCGGCCACCTCGCCCGGCATGCCCTGGAAAATCGCCAGCTGGCCCTCGCCGGTGGCGCCGACGTAGTACTGCCGCTGGGTGTAGGCCCAGCCGGCCCAGACTCCACCGCCGAGGATGCCGACCAGCACGACCAGAACGATCGCCGCGCGCAGCGGCCGGCGGCGGGGGCGCTGCGGCTCGTCGTCCGGGGCGGCAGCGGCGGCGGCCGGCTCCGGCACGGCGGCCCGGGGCGCGGACAGCGCGGAAGCCCGGGCGGCCGGGGTGGAGTCGTCGGCGGCGGTGGCCATGCCCCGGTCGCGGGCGGCGGCACCGCCGACGATCGGTGCCTGCTCGTGGATGCTCTGGTCGGTGGCGTCGGCGACGACGACGGTGATGTTGTCCGGGCCGCCGCCGCGCAGCGCCAACTGGACCAGGCGTTCGACGCACTTGCCCGGGTCGGTGTACTCGCGCAGCGTCTCGGCGATGGTGTCCGGGCTGACCACGCCGGACAGCCCGTCGCTGCAGATTAGGTAGCGGTCGCCCGCGACGACCTGGCGTACCGAGTACTCCGGGTCGATGTCCCGGCCGTCCAGCGCCCGGGTCAGCAGCGACCGTTGGGGGTGGCTGCTGGCCTCCTCGGCGCTGAT
Source organism: Micromonospora sp. LOL_014 (assembly GCF_048060245.1). Taxonomy (NCBI): domain Bacteria; kingdom Bacillati; phylum Actinomycetota; class Actinomycetes; order Micromonosporales; family Micromonosporaceae; genus Micromonospora; species Micromonospora sp. LOL_014. The sequence goes on along the minus strand of NZ_JBHMIP010000003.1, from coordinate 203,191 downwards.
CCGGCCCTCGTCGACCAGCATCTGGACGTAGGTGTCGTCCTTGGTGATCTGCGCGAACTCCCCGTTGCGCAGCAGGTACGCCCGGGAGTCGCCGATGTGCACCATGCCGATCTTGCTGCCGGAGAAGAGCGTCGCGGTCAGCGTGGTGCCCATCCCCTCCAGATGGGGGTTGGCGTCGACGGTGTCCCGGAGGTGCTGGTTGGCCAGGCCGACGGCGCCGCGTAGGGCGTCGACCATGGCGTCGCCGGGGACGTCCTCGTCGAGCGGGGCGAGTGCCCCGATGACGAGGTTGCTGGCGACGTCACCGGCGGCCATCCCGCCCATGCCGTCGGCCACGGCGAGCAGCCGCGGCCCGGCGTAGACGGAGTCCTGGTTTCCGTCACGGATCAGTCCGCGGTCACTGTGGGCGGCATAGCGCAGGGTCAGAGTCATGGCCGTAACTCAAGAGATGTGCGGCCGATTCGGATCGGCACGGCGAGGGGTACGGGGGTAGGTCCGGTGACCTTAGCGCGGTCCAGGTAGGTCCCGTTAGTGGAACCCGTGTCTTCGATGAACCACTGGCCGTCCCGGGGCATCAGCCGGGCGTGTCGCGCCGACGCGTAGTCATCGGTGATGACCAGGGTGGAGTCCTCTGCCCGACCTATCGTAATCGGAGACTCACCCAAAGTAATTTTAGTCCCGGCCAGTTGGCCAGCGGTCACTACGAGCTGATGAGCGGCCCGCCCCCGTTTGACCTTGGCCGGCCGGGCCGGTGCCGTACTGCTGCTGACCCCGCGCGGAGCCGCGACCAGGCGGCTGGACCGGGCACCGGCGAACAGATCCCGACGGATCACCCCCACCACCGTGAAGACGAAGATCCACAGCAGGACGATGAAGCCGACCCGGGCGACGGCAACGACGAATTCGGGCAAGGTTAGCCATCCACTCGGAACGTGAGCGTGGTCGTCCCGAGCTGGATCATGTCACCGGGGTTCAGGGCCACTGCGGAGACCCGCTGCCCGTTGACCATGGTCCCGTTGGTCGACCCCAGATCGGTCAGCACCACTTGAGCACCGTCGAAGTCGAGCCGGGCGTGTCGGCGGGAGATCCCCACGTCCGGCAGGCGCAGATTGGCCTGGTCACCCCGGCCGATCACGGTCGAACCCATCTGCAGCGGATAGGTCCGCCCGTCACCCGAGACCAGCCGTACGTTGCGGGTGCCGGCCGGCGAGTGCGGCGGTTGACCGTACCCCCCGCCCTGCTGGTCGTACGGCGGATAGCCGCCCTGACCACCCCCGGGCATGTCGTACCCGGGCTGCTGCACCGGCGCGACGTCGCCGCCGGTGAACACCTCGGCCGTCACCCGGAACATCCCGGTGTCGAGCCCGTCGCCCCGCTCAATCTCGACGATCACGTCGCCGTAGACCGTCCAGGCCTGCTCACCGATGAACTCCGCCTGCGACTGGGCGAGCTCCTGGGCCAGGGCCGCCGCGTACGGAGCCAGCCGACTGTGGTCGTACGGCGAGAGATCGATTACGTAGCGGTTCGGCACCAGCGTGCGCCCACCAGCCAGGATCGCCTTGTGGGCCTCAGCCTCCCGCTGCATCGCGTTGAGGATCTCCACCGGGTGCACGACACCCTTGAACACCTTGGCGAAGGCCCCTTCGACTAGGCCTTCCAGACGCTTCTCGAAGCGTTGCAGCACGCTCACCGGCTCCTCCTCGGGTTCCGAGGACATGATGGTATCCGGCCGTCGCCCGTGCCACCCGCACGCCGATCGACCACCGCTCCCGGCCTGTCCCGAACGACCGACCCGCCCCGTGCTACTCTTCGCCAGGCGTCGCGGGCGATATCAAGCTCGGGGCGACCAGGGACAGCGTAGTATGTCCCGGCACCTGCCAGCGGGTGGCCCCGACCGACACCCCCACCGGGATCGGGAAGGACCGGCCGGGTTAGTCTTCTACCGACTGTCCCGGACAGCATCCGGGGAAGTGGCGGAATGGCAGACGCGCACGGTTCAGGTCCGTGTGCCCGAAAGGGCGTGGGGGTTCAACTCCCCCCTTCCCCACCAGCAGGTCGGGCGGCACCAGCCACCCGGACCAGCTTGCAACGATCAAGAAGGCTCCGCCGGACGGCGGGGCCTTCTTCACATATCGCCCGGATATCCTGTTGACCGTTTACTCCACCCCCCAGCTCAGGAGTGTCGTGTGAGCGTCGCGTTGGTTACCGGTTCCGGCGGTCTGATCGGATCGGAGGCGGCCCGGCACTTCGCCGGCCTCGGCCTGGACGTGGTGGGCATCGACAACGACATGCGCCGCGAGTTCTTCGGCCCCGAGGCGTCCACCGCCTGGAACGTCGAGACCCTGCGGCGCGACCTCGGTGCGGCGTACGCCCATCAGGCGGTGGACATCCGCGACCGCGACGCCCTGGCGGGCCTGTTCCGGCGGTACGGCCGGGACATCGCCGTGGTGATCCACACCGCCGCGCAGCCGTCGCACGACTGGGCGGTGCGCGACCCGTTCACCGACTTCGACGTCAACGGCGGCGGCACCCTCAACGTGCTGCAGAACGTCCGGGAACACTGCCCCGAGGCACCGGTGATCCACTGCTCCACCAACAAGGTGTACGGCGACCGGCCGAACAGCCTGCCGCTGATCGAGCAGGAGACCCGGTGGGAGATCACCCCGGACCACCCGTACGCCGGCGGGATCACCGAGGACATGTCGATCGACGCCTGCCTGCACTCGGTATTCGGCGCGTCGAAGGTCGCCGCCGACATCATGGTGCAGGAGTACGGCCGCTACTTCGGCATCCGTACCGCCTGCTTCCGGGGCGGCACGCTGACCGGCCCGGCGCACTCGGCGACCGAGCTGCACGGCTTCCTCGGCTACCTGATGCGCTGCAACATGGAGCGACGCACCTACAAGATCTTCGGGTACGGCGGCAAAATGGTCCGCGACGCGATCCACAGCCACGACGTGGTCTCCGCGTTCGAGGCGTTCTTCCGCGACCCACGCCCGGCGGCGGTCTACAACCTGGGCGGCGGCCGGCACTCCAACTGCTCGCACCTGGAGGCGTTCGCCATCGCCGAGCAGATCACCGGCGAAAAGATGATCACCGAGTACCAGGAGGCGAACCGGGTCGGCGACCACCAGTGGTGGATCGGCTCGAACGCCGCTTTCCAGCGTGACTACCCTGGCTGGAAGCAGGTCTACGACGTACCGATGATCCTGCAGGAGATCTACCAGGCCAACGTCGACAAGTGGGTGCCCGGGAAATGATCGACCAGGGCAAACGCAACCTGCTCGGGGTGCTGGTCGACGCCGTCGACTACGAGACCGCCACCGAGCGGGTGGTCGACGCCGCCCGGGAGCGCCGGCCGCTGGCGTTGACCGCACTCGCCGTACACGGGGTGATGACCGGGGTCCTGGACCCGGCGCACAACGCCCGGCTCAACTCGTTCGACCTGGTCACCCCGGACGGCCAACCGGTGCGTTGGGGACTCAACCTGCTGCACGGAGCAGGGCTGAAAGACCGTGTCTATGGCCCTACCCTCACCCTGCGGGTGCTGCAGCGCTGCGCCGACGAAGGGCTGCCGGTCTACCTGTACGGATCCACCGAGGAAACGCTGGACCGGCTGGTGCCGAAGCTGGAGCAGATGTTCCCGGCGTTGAAGTTCGCCGGGGTCGAGCCGTCCAAGTTCCGCGCCGTCGGCCCCGGTGAGGACGCCGAGATCGCCGACCGGATCCGGGACTCAGGGGCCCGGCTGGTGCTGGTCGGGCTGGGCTGCCCCCGCCAGGAGGTCTTCGCGTACGCCATGCGGCCGCTGCTGGACATGCCGCTGATGGCGGTCGGCGCGGCCTTCGACTACCACGCCGGCCTGCTGCGCAAGCCGCCGTCCTGGATGCAGCGGTACGGCTTGGAGTGGCTGTGGCGGCTCGGGCTGGAACCGAAGCGGCTGTGGCGCCGGTACGTGATTCTCAACCCGGCGTACCTGGGCCGGCTGGGCGCACAGAAGCTGGGCGTCTGGCAAGCCACCCCGCCGCCGGCAGCCACCGACCGCCCCGCCTCCTTCGCCGTCTGACCGTCTGACCGCCTGGCCTGGCTGTCCCGGCTCCGGGAACCCCTGTCGCGCCCGCCGAGCTGCGTTCACGGCCCGGCGTACGGAACTGCGACCGGCGAGAGCTTGGTGCTGGTCGGCGCTGATTGGAAGAACTATGCCGCTGGCCGCGATTCTTCGGCCTGCCACCAGGCCACAGCTCTGGCGACGAAGTCGGCGACATCTACGTCGGTAGGGTCGCGTCCGAAGTGGCCCTCGATCCTGTCCTGCAAGAAGCGCGAGACGTCGTCTGCGTCTGCCCCGGCGGCCAACCTCGTCAGTAGCGGTCCGAGTAGACAGTCGTACTCGTCATCGCCCGCGTATAGCTCCCCAACGCCGAGGAGGTCCCAGTCGTTAAGCATCTGGCGCAGCGCCTTGTCCGGACCCGGAGCCGTGACCTCCCGGCATGCTCCAACAGGCTGCTCCCCATCCGCCAACCGCGATCGGGCCGCTGATCGCGCTACATGTCGATGATCGCCCACGTTTCGACGGCACGACCGGTGCCGAGGCAGCCGAGGCGGTGGCTGGCTCGCCACCCAGCCCCAATCCTGGGCCGATGCGGCAAGCGTTACAACCACTGCTCATCGATGTTGCCGGCGTACAGGTAGGCAGTGCGGTAGGCCGGCCGCGCGAACAGTTCCGCCTCGCCCGTGTACACGGCGGCCAGCAGGCCCGGTCGGTACCACCAGCCGTTCGCGATGCCGCCGACCTGTGCGACCGGTTGCATGGCGGTCAGGTCGAGCCGGTCGACGGCCGAACCGGTCAGCCGGGTGACCGTGTCCGCGATGTCCATCGCCGCATACGCCAGAGCCAGGGCTTCGACCCAGCCTTCGATGCTGCCGTGCAACGGGACCCACCGATCATCATCGCCACCGGCGATACCGAACGTCCCGTCCGGACCGATCAGGAACGAGTACGGCACAGCGGTGCGTTGCGGCCCAGCCTCGAAGAACCATCCTTGGGAAGCAGACGTGTCTTCCCACTCCGGTGCGCCCACGCTGAGCATCCGAGGGCCGGCGGCGTCCTCGGGCATGCCCGGCGCGGACGGCAGGACGAGGCCACCCAACCGGGTCTGATACCTCTCGGCGCGATCGATGACCTCGTCAGGAATCCGCGCCTCCAGCCACGCATCACGAAATTGACTCACCGGCGGCACGTCGAGCCACACCCCGTGAGCGGCAACGAACGATCGTGCCCGTCTGCTCAAATCGGACGGTGGACGACGCACACCCCACATATGCGCATGCTAACGGCACACGAAGGCAGTCGATAGGTCGGCTGGGCAACGGCAGACCGTCCTCCGGAACTGGGCTTTCACAGGTCGTCGGGCAGGATCCGGAAAGCCGCATGACTGCTCAACGGGCGGATGGCCCTAAAGTCCCGCCGGTCCAGCGTCAACACCGCGTCCGTCTCGTACTGCTCGGCAAGCACAACATTCACCGCGTCGGCGAGATCCAACCTCAGCGCCGCGTACTGCGACTGGACTGTGCGGGCCCTGCGCAGCGCGGTCGCGGTCACCTCCGGGACCAGGACCCGGAGATTCCGTTCCTGGCCCAGCAGCCAGTCCTGCACGGCGTGCGCCGCCTTGCGGTCCACGTTCCGGGTGATGATGTGCTCGATCTCCGCGAACACCAACGGTGAGATCACCGTCGCGGACGCCCCGGCGAAAGCCCTGCGCGCAGCAGCATGCTCGGGATCGTCGATGTTGAACGCGGCTACCAAGCCAGAGGTGTCACCGACAACGATCATGCAGCGCGGCCGGCCGATCCGTACTTGCGATCCGTAGCCTCCGCGACCGCTGCCCGCACGTCGTCGTCGCTCACCGGCCCTCCGAAACCGATCTCCGGTATGTCCCAGTCACCCGACCAACGACGCGCCCGCAGCGCCGCGATACGGAACGCCTCCCGGAAGTACTCCGACTCCGGACGGCCTTCCCTCGCCGCAGCCTCCTTGATGACCCTCAGGTCATCTTCGTCGACCATCACCGTCGTCTTCTTCAGCGCCATATGGTTATGGTACCTCAACCAGCAGATACGAGAGCTCCACGCGATCCGGGCCTGCTCGGCTACATGTACTGCGCGGCGGTCTGCTCGACCTCGCGGATGAAATCCTCCAGCGCGGCCTCGGTCCACTGTTCGTCCTGCAGCAGCGTCCCGAGGATCACGATTTGCGCAGAGAAGGCTACGTCCGGAGCGATATCGTCGAGTAGGTCTGCTTCGCCGAGTGCTCCTCGGATCATGCCCTCCATCGCCAGGGCGGGCAGTTCGTGACCGTCCGCGTACCGCTGACGGGTCGTGGCGACGAAGTTGGCGATCTGCTGCAGGTCGAGTGTCTCGCCGAAGCGTCGTTGCACCGCGACGAAGAAGGCAGCGGTGATGGTCTGCGGCCCTTCTCGGAGCCCTTTGTCGCCGATCTCGGCGAGGAGCCGATCGGCCGTGCCCCAGTCTCCCCGGGCCATGGCACGGATCAGGTCACTGCGGTTCTGGTCGGCGCTCACGTTTCAGGTACCTCGCTATCTGCTCGCGTGCGACGTTCACCGCACGGTTGACCGTGATGCCGGCGATCAGCCCGAGGATGAGGATATGGCCACCGGCCTCCGGCGGGTCGATCCGGACAGGATGGGTTGGAACGGCGGCGCTCGGCGTACCGGTGTGGGTCTGTGCGCCGCTCGGGCCGCGTCTACGGCGCCTGCCACCTGACGGACAGTTTCTTTAGGTTGCATAGCCAGTCGGCGATCGCGACGAACAACCAGCGTCGGCTAGGACCGCGTCATCGCGACGACCAAGAGGCCAGACAGCAGGTAGCGCGCCCCGCGCGGGTCGAGGGGATACGGCACGGCGGCCAACGCGCGCAGCAACCTCGCTTGCCCCCAACGACCGGCGCGGAGGTGCCGGTGCATCCGGTGATAACAGAAAATGCGGGAATCGGGCGTGATGTCAGCGGGCGGCGGGGCCACGAGCGTCCTGAAGCGGATAAAAATCCATGACTATCAACGTGACTTCACCCGCTGCACCCGCCTCCACAGAAGAGGCTACTCGCCACGGACCTTCCCAGCTAATGACACCCGTCGTTCGACAACGCAATCGCCCTGCTAGAGCCTCCACCCGCTGATGCGTGCAAGCGGACCAGTGTGTCGGTGAGGGTGATCCTTCCACATCTTATTGATCAGATGCAGGGCCAGTTCGGCGCCCCGGCCGGCAAGCAGATGATTACTGTGTCGGACAGCAGCGGCCTCCCGGCCGACTGCGGTCATGGCTACTCGTCCGGCTCTGCTGCCTGCAGCCAGGGTTGAGCCGGGCTGATCTCCCACTGCCGCCGCGCGATCGTCGCCAGCGACGCCGTTCCTTCAGGCGGGGATTGCGCGTCCGCCTCCAGACTTAACGCTAGGCGCACGCCCATGGACCTGCACAGGCGCTGGACGAACTCCACTGAGTAGTCCGCCGAGCCCGCCTCGAACTCGACGATGGCGTGCTCAGGCATACCCGACCGTCGGGCTAGCTCGGCCGTGCTCAGCGCCAACTGCCGACGCAGATCAGTCAGTTGGGAGATCAGGTTGGCGCGCACTCGCGCGTCCTGAAATCCCCACCGGACCTCCGAATCAACGTCCTTCGCCAGCAGCGGCCAGAGCTCCTGCCCCGGTGCGTCGCTCATCGTAGCCTCCCTTCGCCTCACTTCGGCTGGTCGTCCGGATGGTCGGTGAGGCGGGTGTGCTCCGGGTGACGCTCCGGAAGGATGACCGGCAGTAACTCGAACAGCGCCTCCACGTCGTCCGAGGTGAACGCTAGCGCCACCACCCCGGAGCCGGGCTTGACCACTTCGACGAAGCGGGCGCCGTCCTCGGCGTCGGCGAACCGGAGCAGCACTTGGTGGGTCACCGGATAGCCGGGCAGAGTGGGCAGGGAGGGGAAGGCGAACCCCGCATCCCGCGGGGCGATAACGCGTTCCTCCGCTGAGTCGCGGACGGCGGCGTGCAGCCCGTTCGACTCAAGGTCGAGCAGATAGTTGCGCAGGCGCCGCACGGCCGTCTGGTGAACCGCGTCCCGCCTGGAGCGGTTGATGCCGACGGCGAGCAGCACCGCGCTTCGGTGGTCGGGAGTGAAGTAGACGAAGCTGACCGGGTAACGTCCGGCCACCCGGAGTTCGCAGAGCCCGCCGGAGTATGCCCGGCTCTCCCCGGACAGGATGCCGCCGGTCTTCACGCGATCCAAAAGCTCCAAAAGCGCGCCACGGTCGTACGACGGCATCGCCTTGGCATCCCTTTCGACCGAATCGCCAGTACTGTCGCGGTAGACCGTCCAGGACCGGGTCATCGCTCACCCCTCACTTCATCGATACGGGTAGCGTGTCCTTGCCTCTCGACATGGACCCCGGTATACATGTCCGAATGGGAGTGGTGGTCTGGTCGCCTGACGCCGTCGAGGACCTGCACATGATCGCCCACACTTTGGCGCAGGATCTCGTGCGGCTCGCTGAAGAAGAACTCCGGGTGCCTACCACCGACACAGAGATCGAGGGCCACCTCAAGGAGCACCCGGGTGTTTGGTGGAGACGGGCGGTCCGACATTGCGATCTCCCCGATTTCCTCTCCTTCGGATCCGACCCGGCGGTTCTCCCGCCGGGTCGGTCCGAGGACTTCGTCTTGGTCTATCGCTACCTCACCCCCACCGAGCGGATCAAGCTGCGCCGACGGCACAGGGCGTTCGTTGTGCTCCGGGTTATCGGCAATGACAAGCTCGCACGGCGGCTGGCGGGACCGGGCTAGTCGATTCTTCTCTGCGGATAGTCGGGTAAGGTGAGGCCGAGTTCTTCGGCAACCTCGCTCGTTGTACGCGCGGTGTCCAGCGGGCGGTGCCCGATGAGCTGCTCCCGGCTGCCGGTCGACTCGAGGATCTGGTCGAGGAGGGCCGCCTCGATGTCGCGGTCGGCCAAAGGGGTGATCAGGGCTACGAACCTGCCGTGGCGGGTGATCACGGCGGGCCGGCCGTCCTCGTTGATCTGCCGGAGCACCTCGGCGGTCCGCTGATTGAGCTCGCGCATCGTGTAGACGCGGTCATTCGCGACGACAGGCTCCCTTGGATTGGTCATCTGAGCCTCCTCGTACCTGATTGTAGTACATTTGGCGAGCGACTTGTAGTACAAGCGACACGAGGGGGAAGAAGTGGTCGACGACCCGTACGCGGCAAGTGCGCCGGCCGCCGTGACGAATCTCCGTGAGTCCGCCAAGTGGTTGATCGCCGCCGCAGCCGCAGTCGGCGCCATCCTGGTCGGTAGCTTCCAGATCAAGGACCTCGGCGTCCTAGCCGATGCCGACACGCTGCACCAGGTCGTGGCCGTAGCCGGCGGCGGCCTCTCGCTCGGCACCGTGGTGGTACTAATCACCGCCGCTGCCCGGGTTATGGTCACGCCCCGCCCGAGCATCCGCGATCTGTCTGAGCGTGAGCTCCGGGGCCGGCGCCCCGGAGTGGGCGGCCTGGCCATCGTCGACTCCAACCAGGACGATCTCGTCCGGTCGCTGCTCGCCCTGCGGTCTTATCTGTTCGACGGCAAGAACTCGCTCCACGAGGTCTACACGGAGTACCGGGAGTCCCAGGCATCGCTGGCCCGGATGCGAGCCGGTGGCGAGTCTTCTACCGAAGACAGGCGTACGGTCGAGGCCCGCGCCGCGAACGCGCTGCAGGCGGCTAACCGCATCGAGGTCGTCGCCCACCAGATCGCCACCGGCGAACGGTTCCGAGCGCTCACCAACCGTTTGGTACTGGGCACCGCCATCTTCGCCGCCTCGCTGGTCGCGTTCACCTGGGCCACCCTCGACAGGCCCAATGCGGTGGTCGACAAGCCGACTGCAGTCACCGTGGTGGTCACCGACCGGGCTGCCGCCGGGCTCCCGCCGACCTGCTCGCTGAGCAGCCTCGACGGCGTCGCGGTGGGCGGCGATTTTGTGAAGCCGACGGTGGTCACCAGCCCGATTGCGGGTTGCGGCAGCACGGTGATCTCCGACAGCCGAGGAATCATCGCCATCCCCTCGACCACCGAGAAATGATCACGCAGACCTGCGGCCAGAGAAGCCATTCCGCAGACAACTACGCGACTGCGGCGCCGGCCACCAAGCCACCCTCCGCCAATTGTCCAGTTCGTCGGCATCCTCTACCGCTGCCTCAAGACCGCCACCAACTACGACAAGACCACCGCATGGGCAGGGGAGGACGTTGTGACTCCCCTCCGCGTATCGGGTGTGCCGGTACCCGTCGGTGAAGCCGACGTTGGAGCGCCCCGTCCGGTGCGAGCGCCTGGGCCAACTGTCGCGGAGCGTAGTCGACAGGGCGTTGTGCGATGCTTTGGGCTGTAGGTTTCGTGGGGGGCATGAGCCTTGCGCCACCAACTCGGCAGCGAGGGTTTACATCTCCGTAGCCTGCTCAGCGACGTACGTGCCCTTGCCCTGGTGGCCTTCGACCAGACCACGGTCGCGCAGCAGCCGCAGGGCGGCTTGGGCTGTGGAGACACTGACCTTGTACGTGTCGGAGAGCTGGGCGTAGGTCGGCAGCTTGTCGCCCGGCGACAGCTCACCGGACCGGATCTGTTCGGTGATGTCATCGACGACACGTAGGTAGTCGGCAGGTCGACTGGGCATTTCAAGGTACTCCTCGCTCGGCACCTCGATTTGACCATGGAACTTGGCTACCTACAAGACTGATGTTGACTTAGGTATCTAACCTACCTAACATTGCTCCTCGGAACGCCTCGCTCGGCAGCTTGGCTTTCCACCCTCCGGGTGCACCCGGCCCGGCAGCCGGGGCGGGCTGCGTCACTGAATGGAGTCAGCCCACTCCTCCCGTGAAGCAATCCGCCTCGGCTGTACTCAGCGGCCCTGTGCGCGTACTGCCGATTGAGGTTGCGCGCGCAGGGCGGGCGGCCCGACCTCCGCACCCCGTTCGGGGTCGGGCCGCCCTTCCACCCGCTCCACCGAAGACCATGCCCGATCAGCGAGCTTGAAAGGCGGTCCTGCCGTGCGCAGACTCCTCGACTTCCTCCGCGTGAAGATGCCGGCGGCTGATCGGTAGCGTGCCGGCCGACCGGTCGCCGGCGGACCCCCGGCCCGGCGACGAGTTGATCATCGACGGCAGGGCGAGTGTGCAGTTCGCGGCCGGGCGAGGCTTCCGGTTCCGGGTGACAACAGTGGACAAGCGGTGGACGTATCAGGACTGGGTCTGGTTGTCCGGGTACGTGTTGGCACCTGACGGTGAAGCCCGCGAACGGCGGGAGATCTTCGTCCAGCGTGACGGTCTCCGCTGGGCACCGCGCCCCCGCCGACACCGCTGACCAGGGCGGCGGCACAACTGCGACGTCAGCCGCGCCCTCTCGACCCGTACCCCTGAAGGTTCCCGACTCTTGGAAGGTGGTTCCTCCTGTGCGTAGGTTCTTTGACCTGTTCCGTCGACCGCCGGTGCGGAGCCGTCGCAACCGGCGGTTGCTCGCCGAAATCGCCCGTCACAACCAGCGGCCGACCGACTCTGCCGCCGGCCAGCGCCGGCCGGTGCGGCGAGCCCCGAACACCGTCGGCCACCTGTACGGCAGGCCGGTGCGGCCGTCGATCAATCCCGGTCTGGTCCGCGACCGCCGGTTCGGCGACCGAACCCGGCGCGGCTGCGACCCCACCGAGGTACGCACGTTCCTGCACCTGGTCGCCGACGAGCTGACCGCCCTGCGCGCCGAACTGGCCGCCACCCGCGACGAGAACGTGCGGATCAAGCAGGCGTTGCGGGACTGGCAGTCACAGCAGTTCCAGCAGTTCCAGGCAGGGACGGGGGTGACGGGGTGACCGGGGTCAACGGGGTGCCGGCCGGCCAGGTCCGCGTCGTCGGGTTCGGGTCCGAGCGGCGGCGGGCGCAACTCGTGGTCACCGTCGCCAACCTCGACACCGGGGCGGTCGCCTCGACCAGCCTCGTGCCGGGTTCGTTCACGCCGCTACCGACACCAAACGGCACCTGGTGGCTGCCGTATGCCCCGATCGTCACCGACCTCGCCGCCCGCGCGGGCGTGGCCGCCGCGACGCTGCGCGACCCGGACTTCCCCGACGAACCCGGCCGGCTCCCGTCCTCCGGGCTGACCCTGCCGGTCCAGTGGCAGCCCGGCATCCCGCAGCGGGACCGCCACAAGTGGGAAGCGGCGGCGCTCGCCAACCGGATCACCGCGCCGTGGCTGGTCCTGGTCGGCCGCAGCAGCGAACCGCCGCCACCGGGCGACCCGGCCCGGCTGCTCGGCCGGCTGTGCGCGCTCGCCAACCAACTCCACGTCGACCTGGTCCTCGAAGCCCGACCAGCGTCGACCCCGAGCGGGCTGAGCTGGGACATCCGGTACGAACTCGCCGGCGGGAAAGTGCCCGACTACGCGCACCGCTGGGTAGCCGACCTGCCGGCGGCGGTCACCTCGATCAGCCCGGAACGGGCCGCGTCCGGGCTGGCCGTGGCCGACTGGAACCTCCCCGCCCACTACCTCACCGAGTCCGCCCTCACGCCGCACCCGGTGCCGGTCGGGCTCGACGGACACCCCGGCGGCCACGACCTCGACCAACTCGAACGACGCATGATCGCCGACGCCGAGCAGCACGGCGGCGCGCAGGGGATCTGGCGGAACCGGCACTGGTGGCACACCAGCCTGCGACCCGACGACACCGAGCCGGGCGGGGTCGGCGGCAGATTCGTACGCGGCTGGGAGCCGCCGGCTCCGAGATACTGGGGCGAGCCGATCCCTACCCACCCCTGCCGACGATGCACCAACGCGGCAGATCCGCCGTACTGCACCGACTGCTACGGCACCCGCCGGGTCCGCCACGGCGCCGTCGTCACCGTCACCGACCTGCGCGGCCGGACCGTGCACCGCAACTGGCGACCCGACGACGGCACCCCACCCGCCCTCGCCCACACCGACCAGGCGTCCGGCACCAGCGTGTGGCAGCTCCCCGAGCACTACCGGATCGGCCCACTCGCCGCCGAGTTCGGCGTACAGCCGACCGACCTGACCGACATCGACGGCGAACACGTCATCGACCAGCACCTGCGCAACGGCATCAGCCAGATCCCCCACACCGGCGGGGACCCGGTCGCCGCGTACCTTGCCGAAGCCGCCGCCGCCCACGACGGCGCCCGCATCATCGCCCGCGCCACCGACTGGCCCGGCCCCACCCTCGACCAGTTGGCCCGACTCGTCACCGGTCTCGGCCTCGCCCTCGACATCACCGCCGTCGACCACCGCGACAGCATCGGCCGGCCGGAGCTGATGCAGGGCCACACCTGGTCGGTCCAGGTCGCCGACCCGGCCACCCCGCCGACCGTCGACCCGGTCCCCACCAGCGCCGCCCTGCCCGAAGCCGTCGCCCTCTGCCACCGCTACCTCTACGGCGCGCTGCGCGCGACCATCCCCACCGACCCCGAACAGCCGATGCCCGTCCCACAACAGCCTGCGACGGCCGGTCCAGCACCCGACACCACCAGCTTCATCACCGAGGTACGCCAGCAAGCCGCCACCCACCCCGGCCAGCCCGCCACCATCCGCATCGGGTCTTCCGCCTAGGCAAGCGCTTTCCTATGCTGATCCGATGATTCGGATCGACGACGCGCTGACCCCGGCCAGCCTGCAACCCGGGATCGACCGCCTCTGGGAAGCCTCCGCCCACAAGATCGACTCGATCGAGAAGACCTGCCCACCAGGGTCGGCGTCGCCGGTCTTCACCGTCGACGGCCGGTACGCCGCGCGTGGCTGGACCGAATGGACCCAGGGCTTCCAGTACGGCTCCGCCCTGCTGCAGTTCGACGCCACCGGCGAACAGCGGTTCCTGGACTCCGCCCGCGAGTTGACCGTCGCCGTGATGGCCAGCCACGTCAGCCACATCGGCGTGCACGACCACGGCTTCAACAACGTCAGCACGTACGGCAACCTGTGGCGGCTGATGGCCGAGGGCCGGCTCCCGCACGACCGGGCCGAGCGCGACTTCTACGAGCTGGCGTTGAAGCTGACCGGGGCGGTGCAGGCGGCCCGCTGGCGGGACACCGCCGACGGCACCGGCTACATCTACTCGTTCAACGGGCCGCAGTCGCTGTTCGTCGACACCATCCGCTCCTGCCGGGCGCTGGCCGTGTCCCACCTGCTCGGCCACATGCTCATGGGCGAGCAGGACGAGCGGATCTCGCTGCTCGGCCGGCTGATCGAGCATGCCACCAACACCGCCCGGTACAACGTCTTCTACGGCGAAGGCCGGGACAGCTACGACCTGCGCGGCCGCACCGCCCACGAGTCGATCTTCAACGTCAACGACGGCCAGTTCCGCTGCCCGAGCACCCAGCAGGGCTACTCCCCGTTCACCACCTGGACGCGCGGCCTGGCCTGGGCGATGCTCGGCTTCCCGGAGCAGCTCGAATACCTGGCCGTGCTGCCGGACAGCGACCTCGAACCGTACGGCGGGCGGGCCGAGGTGACCGCGATGATGCTGAAGGCCGCAACCGCCACCTGCGACTTCTACCTCGAACACACCCCGACCGACGGCATCCCGTACTGGGACACCGGCGCACCCGGCCTGGCCTCCCTCGGCGACTACCTGGACCGGCCGGCGGACCCGTACAACGATCATGAGCCGGTCGATTCGTCGGCCGCCTGCATCGGTGCACAGGGTCTGCTGCGACTCGGCCGCTACCTGACCGACGCCGGGCAGCCCGACGCCGGTCGCCGCTACTGGCAGGCCGGGCTGACCGTGGCCGGCACCCTGCTCGACGAGCCGTACCTGAGCACCGACACCCGCCACCAGGGACTGATCCTGCACTCGATCTACCACCGGCCGAACGGCTGGGACCATGTGCCGGCCGGCAGCCGGGTGCCGCACGGCGAGTCGAGCATGTGGGGCGACTACCACGCTCGCGAACTGGCGCTCTACCTGCAGCGGGTGGCCCGTGATGAGCCGTACTACACGTTCTTCGGCCCGGCCGACGCCGACGCCACCGACGGCACGGGCAGCGCCGACAGCGCGGGCACCGTCGGGGGCGGACGGTGACCGCCTCCGCGCGGGTCGCCATCGTCACCGGCGGTTCCCGGGGGATCGGGCGCGGGATCGTGCTGTCGCTCGCCGCCGCCGGCTACGACGTCGTGGTCAACTACGCCCGCAACGCCGACGCAGCCCGCCAGGTCGGCGAACAGGTCGAGGCGGTGGGCCGCCGGGCGCTGCTGGTCGGCGCGGATGTGTCGATCGCCGCAGACCGGCAACGGCTGGTCGATCAGACCGTCGCGACCTTCGGCCGGATCGACCTGCTGGTCAACAACGCCGGTGTGGCCCCAGACGTACGGGCAGACCTGCTCGACGCGACGGAGGAGTCCTTCGATCGGCTGATCGACATCAATTTGAAGGGTCCCTTTTTTCTGACCCAGCAGGTCAGCCGAGCCATGATCGACATGGTGGCGGCCGGCACCGTCACCGCGCCGAAGATCGTCATCGTCTCGTCGATCAGCGCCTACACGGCGAGCGTCAACCGGGGCGACTACTGCGTGGCCAAGGCCGGCCTGGCGATGACCACCCAGTTGTACGCCGCCCGCCTCGCTGAGCACGGCATCAACGTCTACGAGATCCGGCCCGGCATCATCGCCACCGACATGACCGGTCCGGTCCAGGCGAAGTACGACGATCTGATTCTCAACCAGGGTCTGACGCCTATCCGCCGCTGGGGCCAGCCGGACGACGTCGGGCGGGCGGTGGTGGCGGTCGCCACCGACCTGCTGCCGTTCAGCACCGGCCAGGTGATCGACGTCGACGGTGGCTTCCACGTACGGACGCTGTAGCCAGCGGACGCTTCAGCCCGCCGGAACCCCTACGGGCGGCCGATGGGTGGTTGACCAGGGCTGCGCCCGGAGGTGCCGACATCGACCGGCCGGCAGGATTCTGAGCATGGACATCGCTCTGGTCGGCTGGTTGGCGTTGACCGGTGGCTGGCTCGCCGCCGCCGTGATCGCCGAATCGCTGCCGTCAGCGGGCAGCCCGGCCGCGCTGCGGCGCCGGGTCGGCTGGCTCACCGCGTTCGTACTGGCCGGCCTGGGCGGGATCGCCGGGTTGATCGGTAGCGGGGCGGCCAGCGCGCAGGTGCTGTTGCTCGCCGTGCCGGCGGTGGCGGTCGCGGTGGTCACCCTGCCGCGCCTGCGGCGGCTGTATGGCGGATCGGCGGCGTTCGTCACCGCGCCCGCCGCGCCGAGTCCGCCAGGGCTGCTGGCCCGCGCGGCGCACCCGTTGGTGGCGTTGCCGGTGCAGGTGACGGCGCTGGCGCTGGTGCCGGTGGCGGCGCGGTACTTCGGTGGCGTGCCGGGAGTAGGGGTGGTGGCCGACGGACTGATGCTGACCGTGGCGGTGATCCTGCTGGTCGCCATCGGGGTGCGGCATGCGCTGCGGCACAGCGCGCTGGCTGAGCATGCTGGGCACGGTTGAGCCCCGGGACGCACCCGGGGCTCAACCATGGGTCAGTCCAGGTCGAATTCGCCGTCTCGGGCACCGCCGAGGAAGGCGTCCCACTCGTCGGAGGTGAAGATCAGGACCGGCCCGGTCGGGTTCTTCGAGTCGCGAACCGCGATGGCCTGGTCAACGAACGCGATCTCCACGCAGTTGTCGCAGTTCGGCCCGCTGCGCGAGCTTTTTCGCCAGGCCGCACGGGTCAGGTCTACCCGAAGCCCCTTGACCTCGATGTCCACAATGGCTCCTTCGCGCGTTCAGCGATCATCGCGACGGACTCCTCGGGAGTGAGCGCCGCCGCGCGTATGTGATCGAAGATAAATAGGTACTTGCGTAGTTCATCGGTCTTCTCCAGGAAGAGCCCACCGGTGGCATTCTCCGCGTAGACGACGTCCGCGTCGCTGGGCTCCGGAAAGTCGAGGATGGTGAACGTCCCGTCCATCCCGGCGTGTGCCCCCACCTCGAACGGAAGGACCTGCAGGGTCACGTTCGGCAGATCCGCCGTCTCGACGAGGCGGTGTAGTTGGGCGCGCATCACCGCGTCGCCGCCGACCGGCCGACTCAACACCGCCTCATCGAGCACCGCCCATACATCGATCTGATCTTCCTGAGTCAGTAACGACTGACGCTTCAGTCGGATATGGACGCGGTGGGCAACTTCTTCGTCGGTGATGTCGGGCCGAGCCGAGCGGATCATCGCCTGGGCGTAGTCGGCGGTCTGCAGCAGACCGGGAACCACCTGCTGCTCGTACGCCCGGACCGACCGAGCCGCTGCCTCGAAGCCGACGTACGCGCCGGTGAGCACCGTGGAGTACGGATGCCACCAGCCCTTCTGCCGAGCCTCCCGGGCAATCTGCACCAGCTCCTCGGCCTCGACACCGGTCACGCCGTAGATTTCCAGCATGTCGCGAACGTCCCGCGGAGTCGCGGCGGTGTGTCCCGTCTCGATCCGGGAGACCTTGGAGGCGGAGCACTCCAGCTGTTCGGCCACCGCATCGATCGTGACTTTCGCGCCTTCCCGCCGCCGGCGCAGTTCGGCGCCGAGACGGCGGCGACGGACGGTTGGGCTTCGACGCTCGGTCACCGGTCACCTCCGGTTAGGGGTAGGGGCAGTCGGCCGCCTCCGCGCACGCGGTTGAGGGGCGACGGGGTTACGTCGCGAGCGGTCGTGCGTGGACGGGGAGGAAGGCCGACGCGGAAAGAAAGCTTGTTCAGTCTGCCGCCCGTACATGTAGGACTTCAAGCAGCAATCAATCGAGTGATTTTCGCATTACGCCAAAACCACTTTGCAACTTGCATCGAGGGCGACGGTGGTGCACTCTTTGCGTAGGCCACAGGTCACTCAGCGTTCAACCAAGATCGTATCCGCCGCGGTTGCGCCGTACCGCGACGGTGCCTGCTGTCCGGACACCAGCAACGCCGTGCCCGTCTGACCACCGGCAACCCGGTGGAACATCCGACCGTGCCCGGTGCGGATCCGCATGCCCGGCAGCAATCGGACAACGGCAGCTCGGAACAGGAGTAGCGGTGCTACTACCCCGCTCAGGAGACGTCCTCCACGTGACCCGTGCGGCAAGCGTGCAGTTCCTCGAGCCGCTCCTCTTCCGGGTGATCCGGGTGCACGACTGGCCGACCTACCATGGTTGGGTCTGGCTGGACGGCTACGAACTCAACGCCAGCGGCGAAGCCGTCGACCGGCGCTCCATCTTCGTCCAGATCGACGGCCTACGCCAGCTCCGGGTGGTGGCCGACCGGCCGGGTCGGGCAGCTGCCCGGCGGCCGGCTTCGACGGTGATGTCGGCGCGGGCCAGCTGACCCCGCTCAGTCCTCGTCTCCGTCGCCCGGCTCCCCGGTCGGCTCGGCCACCCCCGTCGGTTCGGCCGGACCCGTCGGCTCGGTGTTGGTCGCGGCGATCACCAACAGGATCTCGGTGCCGGGCGGCACCTCCGTCCCGGCCGGCGGGTCGGTCTCGAGCACCGTGCCGGCCGGCTGGTCCGAGCCGCGCTGTTCCAGCCGGTACACCAGGTCGCGCTCGTCGAGTTCGGCACGGGCGTCCGCCAACGGCAGCCCGGTCAGCGTCGGTACGACCACCAGCGGCGCCTCGCTGGTCTGCTCCTCGGTCGGCTCCGGCTGCTCCTCGGTCGGCTCGGGCTGCTCCGTCTCCGGCTGCGCGGTCGGCACCGTCGCGGTCGGAGCCGCCGTCCGCGTCGGCTCAACCGGATCCGTGGAGTCGTCGAGCGTGCTGACCCACCAGATCACCAGGCCGACCAACGCGATCAGCAGCAGCACCAGAACACCGATCAGGATCGGCAGCCACCACGGCCGGCCGCCGCCTTCCGTACCGCCCGGTCCCGGCCAGTCGCCGGTGCCGCCGCCACCCGCCCCCGGGCGCACCGGCACCCCGGCCCGGCCGGACCACGCCGGCTCCCGAGCGCCACCGGCGGCGGAACCCGCCGGAAGGTCGGGTGCGGTCGAGCCGAGGGGCCCGCCCCGGTCGGCGACCGTCGCTCCCGGGTCGCCACCCGGTGTGCCGGGCCAACCGGGCGGCTGGTCGGACCCACCGGTCGACTCGCCGGCCTGGTCAGCTGGCCCACCAGCCCTGGTCCCCCAGGGGTCGACCGGCCGGGGCAGCTGGCTGGTGTAGTCCCCGGCGTCACGCCCCGCCGAGCCGTCCTCCGCAGGATCCCTCGGTCTGTCGGCCATGACTCGTCCTCTCCGTACCACCGGGCGTGACTTTCGGTAGAGCTCAAGATATCGACCCGGCCACCGGACAGCGCGCCCCACGCCCACGAGTCGCCGGAGTTCGCCACTACCGCTACAGTGCCCGGCATGGCCGTACGAGGCTGGGGAAGATCGGTCGCGACGGCGACCGGCATCGCTGCGGGCGCAGGCGCCGCGCAGCTCGGTCTGGGCTACGGCCTCGGCATAGTTGCCTGGTTACCGTCAGTCGACGGCGGAGGAGAGGCTTCCTGGGTCGCCAGCCTCGCCTGGGCTACGTGGATCACGGCGACCTCGGTGGTGATCGGTGCCGTCGTCGCAGACCGGCTCGCGCCGTCACCTCCCAACTCGGAACTGTCGGCCGGCGCCGATCCGGATCGAACGCCGGACAGCCTGCTGACCGCAAGCCTGTGGCGACTCGCCCTGGCCGCAGCGGCCGCGATCGGCGGGATGCTCACGGTCGCCCTGATCGCCGTACCCGCGCGCAGCGCGACCCGGGCCGACACCTTCTCCCCACAGACCATCGCCGCCGGGTACGCCATGGTGGGCGCGGTCGTCGGACTGCTGATGGCGATCTGGGCGGTCGCCTCCCGGGCGGCGGCGACGAACGCCATCGCCACCGTCGGCTGGCTCTGGCTGCTGGCGGTGGTCGCCGTGATCGACTCGGTGATCTCCGGCACCGGGCTGACCAGCGCCCAACTCGGCGTCTGGCAGATCACCGCGGACAGCGAACAGTACTGGTTCCGCAACATCTACCTGCCCGGGGCGGCGCTGTCGCTGGGTTCGGCGTTCATCATCGGCGCGGTCTCGGCCTGGCCGGCCGCCCGCGACGCGCGTCGCCGGGTGGGTGCCGCGATCTCCGGCGGTGTCGGCCCGGTACTGATCGCCGCAGCGTACTTCCTGGCCGCCCCCCGGCTGGTGGGACCACGGGCGGAGCAGCTCTCGGCGCATCTGCTCGCTCCGTACGCGGTGATCGCCGGCCTGGCCGGGTCGGTGCTGGTCACCGCGATCGCGCAGCGGCTGGAGATGTCCCGCCGGCAGCCCGCCACCACCACCGCCCGCGACCACGACGGCGCTTCGGCCACCGACGCGTCTGCCGATGGCCGGGACGATGCCTCCGGCTCCGGCTCCGCTGAAGGCCGCGACGCGCCGGTGCCGGAGCAGCCGACCAGTGGCCAGGTGGCCGGCCCGCCGACCCGAGGCACGGCTTCGGTCACCGGCGGTGGCCGGCCGGCGCCGACCACCCCCGACCGCAGCTGAACAGCGCGAATCAGTCGACCGGCCAGGTGTGCACCGGTTCGTTGCTGCGTTGCAGTTCGGCGTAGCGGTACAGCATCTGGTGCAGCGCGTCGGGTCGGGCCAGGCCCTGCTCCCGCTCGGCCCGCCAGACCGACTCGGTCTGCCAGACCGCGCCGTTGCGCCTCAACCGACAGCGTTGTTCGATGATGCCGAGCAGCCGGTCGCGCTGCTGTGGCGAGACCCCGAACCGGTCCAGCCCGGCGTACGCCTTGGGGAGTAGGACGTCCAGCACCAGATCGGTGACCGGGATCTCGCCGAGCTGCGGCCAGTGCACATGTGCGGCGATCCCGCGCCGCGCCGCCTGGTGGAAGTTCTCCTCGGCCGCGCCGAAGCTCAGCTGGCTCCACACCGGGCGGTCCGCCTCGGCGAGCTCCCTGGCCAGGCCGAAGTAGAAGGCGGCGTTGGCGAGCATGTCGACGACGG
The DNA here is from genome assembly GCF_048060245.1 of Micromonospora sp. LOL_014. Taxonomy (NCBI): domain Bacteria; kingdom Bacillati; phylum Actinomycetota; class Actinomycetes; order Micromonosporales; family Micromonosporaceae; genus Micromonospora; species Micromonospora sp. LOL_014. Next base: position 182,198 of record NZ_JBHMIP010000003.1, on the reverse strand, counting down.
TCGGCCCGGCGGGCAGCACCCGGTTCTCCACCCGCAGGTGCGGTCGACCGTGCATGATGTCGTACACCGGCCGGTTCCACCGGTAGACGGTGCCGTTGTGCAGCCGTAGCTCGCTGAGCTCGGGCACGCCGCCGGCCTGCAGCACCTCGACCGGATCCTCGTCGGCGCAGATCGGCAGCAACGGCGGGAAGTATCGGACGTTCTCCTCGAAAAGGTCGAAGATCGAGGTGATCCACCGTTCACCGAACCACACCCGAGGCCGTACGCCCTGCGCCTTCAGCTCGTCCGGCCGGGTGTCGGTGGCCTGCTCGAACAGCACGATGCGGGTCTCCGCCCAGAGCTGTTTGCTGTAGAAGTACGGTGCGTTGGCGCCGAGCGCCACCTGGACCGCCGCGATGGCCTGGGACGCGTTCCAATAGTTGGCGAAGTTGTCCGGGGAGACCTGCAGGTGAAACTGCACACTGGTGCAGCCGGCCTCCGGGGCGATCGAGTCGGTGTACGCCTGCAGCCGCTCCACGCCCCGGATGTCCAGCCGGATGTCCTCCCCGCGGGCGGCGACGATCTGCTCGTTGAGCACCCGGTAACGCCCGTTGGTGGAGATGTTGTTCAGCACCAGGTGTTGTGGGGTGAGGGTGGGCAGTATGCCGATCAGGATGATGGCCGCCTCGGCCTTCGCCGCCCGGCCACCGGCGCGGGCCAGGCTGGCCTGCAGGTCGGCTTCGTAGTCGGCGAATCCGTCGGCCTCGATCAGCCGCGGGCGCGCGTTGAGTTCGAGGTTGAACTGCCCCAGTTCGGTCTGGAAGGTGGGGTCCGCGAGGTTGGCCAGGATCTCGGCGTTGCGCATCGCTGGCTCCGCGTACGGATCCACCAGGTTCAGCTCGATCTCCAGCCCGGTCGTCGGCCGGTCGGCGTCGAACTTGAAGTCGTCGAGCATCAGCGCGAAAACGTCGAGGCAGCGGCGAACTTTTTGCCGGTAACGTACGCGATCCTCCCGACTGAACGACGCGCGTGAACCGACATCCCTGCCCATAATGCCCTCCCCGGCGCGCCCTGAACGACCGCCGCCACGCTCGCTGGCCGAGCGGCGTGGCAGAACCGTTCCGACTGTGTGGTGGTGCAACCCTGCTCGACCGCGGCTGTCGTCGGCTCCCCCAGCCGGGACAGGCGTTGATCGCCCCAAAGTGAGCGGACCGAAGCGCTCGGTTTCACCTTTTCACATCCGACGGGCGTCTTCTACTGGGGTTACTACAGACAGCGGCACCCCGGTCACCGAAGAGGTGGCCGGGGGTGCCGCTGTGTCACGCCGGGTACGGGCGCCGGGGTTCATCCCTGACGGATGGCCTCGCCCTCGATCTCGATCTTGATCTTCTTGCCGACCAGCACGCCGCCGGTCTCCAGGGCGACGTTCCAGGTCAGGCCGAACTCCTCACGGTCGATCTCGGTGCTGGCGGTGAAGCCGAAGATGTCCTGGCCGAACGGGCTGCGGCCGGCGCCCTCGAACTCGACGGCGAGCTCCACCGGCCGGGTCACGTCCTTGACCGTCAGGTCACCGGCGAGCACGAACTCGTTGCCGCTGTGCGAGACGATCCCGGTGCTGCGGAACTCGATGGTGGTGAACTTCTCGACGTCGAGGAAGTCGCCGCCTCGCAGGTGGGCGTCCCGGTCGGCCTGCCCGGTGTTGATGCTGGCCGCCTGCAGCACCGCGGTGACCGACGACTGCAGCGGGTCCTCGGCGACGGTGATGGTGGCGGTGGCGTCGGTGAACTCACCGCGGACCTTGCTGACCATCATGTGGCGGGCGACGAATCCGACCCGCCGGTGAGCCTGGTCGAGCTCGTAGCTGCCGGCGGTGGGGATGGTGATGCCGCTCCACTCGCGGGTGGTCTGGTCGGTACTCATGGCTGCTGCCTCTCGCGGGACATCCGGTTGAAGGGGAAACATGTGCGACAGCAACAATAGACTAGGCAATATTCCTCATGTCAAGTACTGCTACGATGACCTGGTGACCGAGAACCTCGCCGACGATCCCCGGATCACCGCGATCGGCCTCCTCTTCGAAGTCCACACCGGGCTCGCGGCCCGCTTCGCGGCGCAGTTCGAGGAGCACGGCCTGTCGACGGTTGAGTTCGAGGTGCTGATGCGGCTGCGCCGTTCCGCAGGTCATCAACTGCGGATGACCGACCTGGCCGCTCAGGCTGCGCTGTCCACCAGTGGCGCGACCCGGGTGGTCGACCGGATGGTGCGCGACGGGCTGGTCTGCCGGCGCGCCTGCCCGTCCGACCGGCGCAGCTCGTACGCGGTGCTCACCCGGGCCGGTCAGCAACGCCTCGACGACACCCTCCCCGGTCACCTACAGCTGATCGGGCAGTGGTTCACCGGTCAGTTCGAGCCTGCGGAGTTGACGACGCTACTCGACACCCTCCGGCGCCTTCGTGACGCGGTGCATCCGCAGGCAACCGCCGGCAGTGACGAAGCGAACGCGCCGGTCCGTTGACCGACGCCGGCACCGGCAGAAGGACCGGCAGAAAGCACCCTCGATCAACGACATAATGCTCTGAAAGCCGCAAACAGCTCGGATGGGCTGGATAGCGTACTGGCGACCGGGAGCGTAACGGGGGGTGCGGCGCGAAGGCCAGGACAGTGGTCCAGGCCGGGGGGCGATTCCGCGCCAACCCGGGGGGCGTGTCGACGTCCGGCGGGTGGCCAGTGATGGCCCCGCCGGACGTCCGCGTCTTGACCTGATTCATCCCTGACCCACCGCGTCCCGTTCCCGGGGCAGCAGCGTGATCCCGGCACTGTGGCAGGCCGCCGCCAACCGGTCGCGGGCCGCGGCCCGCGACACCGCCGTCTCGGCGTGCACCACCAGCCCCACCATCGCCTCCACCGCGTCCCGCGGCTCCGGGCCGTTGCCCAGCGAACGGGCAGCCACGGCGTACCACTCCAACGCCAGCTCCCGTTCCCCGCGCCGCGCCGCGAGGGTCGCCTCGATCAACGCGCACCGGGGATCGTCGCCCGGCCCGGCCTGGTCGGCAGGGGGACCCGGCCGGTCCACCACCTCCACCGGCACCACCTGGCCACGGAGCTCGGTAAGGGCGTCGGCCGCATCCGCGAGGCGGCCGTCCTGGGCCAGCGCCAGCCCGACGATGCCCAACACCTGCCGCCGGTGACTCGGATCACCGACGGCGGTCAACGCCGCCAACACCCGGCGTCCCAGGTCGGCTGCCCGCGCGTACCGGCCCTCAAGCCTGGCCACCTCGGCCAGGTTGGCCCGGGCCAGCAGCCGCAACCGGTCCTCGCCGGACCTGGCCGCGAGCCGGTCGACCGCCGCCAGCCGGCGCCGGGCGGCCCGCAGGTCACCCGAACGGATCTCGTGCCGGGCCAACGCGTGCTGGGCGAGCGTCATCTCCCGGATCCGGCCGATCCGGCCGGCCAGGGCAAGCACCGCCTCGGAGTGCGCCCGCGCCTCGTCGAACCGACCGGCGGCCAGACAGGCAGAACTGAGCACGGTACGCGCGGCCAGCTCACCCGACGTCTCCCCGAGCTCGATGAACATGGCCAGCGCCGACCGGACCGCCGGAAGTTCCTGCGGACCGGCGTCGTGCTCCAGGGCGAGCTGAGCCATGCCGATCTGGGCCCAGGCCCGGATCGCCGGGTCCGCGTCGGCCGACCGCGGGTCGTCGAGCAGCCGGCGCAGCCAGCGCCGCCCGGCCACGTCGCGTCCCCGGAACCGCCACCACCGGGGCAGGGCGGCGGCCAGGCGCAGTGCGGTGTGCGGGTCGTCGTTGGCGGAGTGGGCGAGCGCGGCCCACAGGTCACTGGCCACCTCGTCGAGCCGACTGACGACGGTGACCAGCTTCGGCCCGGCCAGGTCGACCGCCGCCCGCTCGGCGAGCCGCGCGAACAGCACGGCGTGCCGACGCCGGATTGCCGACAGTTCGCCGTGGGCGGCGGCCCGCTCGGTGGCCAGATCCCGCACCACGTCGATCAGCCGGAACCGGTACGGACCCGCGCCCCGGGCACCGAGCAGCCCCAACGACATGAGCCGGTCGAGGAACGGCACCGGGTCGACCCGACCGCCCTGATCCGACTGGCCGATGTCGGGTTGGCCGATGTCGAGTTGGCCAACAACCGGCTGGATCGGATTTCCGGCGAGCATCCCCTCGGCCAGCTCGACCGACCACCGGTTGCGGAACGCCGAGAGCCGACGTACGCCGCGCCGCTCGGCGGGAGTAAGCAGCGCGTAGCTGGCCGCGACCGCGTCGCGCAGGGTCACCGCCACCACTTCCCTGCTGGGTGGTGGCACCGCCAGATCGAGCAGCCGGTCGCCGTACCGGTTGAAGATCTCGTTCAGGTCGAGCGCCCGCCCCCGGGCGGCGGCCAGCTCGATGGCCAGTGGCAGCCCGCCTAGCCGCCGGACGAGCCCGACCAGCGCGCCGACTTCGCCCGGGTGCACCGGTTCCCGGCGTACCTGCCGGAGCCGGGCCAGGAAAAGCCGCGCCGCCGGGTAGCCGGCGACCGTGGCCAGGTCGGTCTCGGTGTCGGCCGGCGGCACCTCCAGCGGCGTGACCGGCCAGACCCGTTCACCGGGGAGCCCGACCGGGTGCCGGCCGGTCGCCACCACCTGCAGCGACGGCGCGGTACGGGTCAGCCAGTGCAGCGCGTCGGCTATCGCCACCGGCGCCCGTTCCACCGCGTCGACCAGCAGCAGTGTCGGGCCGTCGGCGAGCCGGGCCGCCAGATCGTTGACCCGCCCGACACCGAAGACGGTGGCGGAGGCGGTCAGTACGTCACTGACGGTGGAGCCTTCGGTGACGACGATGCCACCGGTGCCGCCCGGATACCGGTCGGTCACCTCGGCGGCGACCGCGAGCGCCAGGCTGGTCTTGCCGACTCCGGCCAGTCCGACCAGGCTGACCAGCCCTGCCCCGGCACCGGGGCCCGCAGTCAGCAGGCCGGCCAGGTCGGCCACGTCACAGTCGCGGCCGATCAGTTCGCCGGGCAGTGGGACACCACGGCTACGGCCGGGCCCGACCAACGTCTCGATGTCGCCGGCAGCCTCGCTGGGCGGCCCGGCCGAAAACGCTGCGGTGGCGAGTGCCGGAGTCAGCTGGCGCGGGATCGTCGGACGCGGCTCGGCCGGGCGGCCCCGCGCCGCCGCGTGAAACTCCGTCCGGTCCTCGCCGGTCAGGCCGAGCGCGGCGACGAGCAGATCGACCGTGGTCCGCTGCGGCCGGGCCGTGCGGGCCCGCTCCAGGTCCCGGACGGTCCGCACGCCGACCCCGGCCACCGCGGCGAGCTCCGCCTGGGTCAGGCCGACGGCCAGCCGACGGCTGCGGAGTAGTTCGTCGAACCCGACCCTGCTCTGGTCAGGAGCATGATCCGGACTCATGGCAGGAGAGGGTACGCATTGCGGGGTGCCCGGGTCAGCTTTGCGTCAGGCTGACGACCCGAAAGGAACGGATTTCCGACACAACCGGTGAGGTGCGGTGCCCTCCGGAGCGCCCTTACAAGATCATCAAGCGGCGGCCAGCCCAAGATCACGAGCGATGATCATTCGCTGGATCTCCGAGGTGCCCTCGCCGATCTCGAGAATCTTCGCGTCACGCCAGAAACGCGCGACCGGGAACTCGTTCATGAAGCCGTAACCACCGTGGAGCTGGGTCGCCTCCCGGGCGTTCTGCACGGCGCACTCGCTGGCGTGCAACTTCGCCACCGCGGCCTGACGTTTGAACTGGTCACCGGCGAGCATCCGGGCGGCCGCGTCGTAGTAGGCCAGCCGGGCGGTGTGCGCACGTACCTCCATGTCGGCGATCTTGAATTGAATCGCCTGATACCCGCCGATGAGCTGGCCGAATGCGCGGCGCTGACCCGCGTACCGGACGGACTCGTCGACACACCCCTGCGCGAGGCCGACCGCGAGGGCGGCGATCGCGATCCGCCCCTCGTCGAGAATCCGGAGGAATTGCGCGAACCCCCGACCCCGCTCACCCAGTAGATTATCGGCCGGAACCCGACAATCGTCGAACGTCAACTCGTGGGTGTCCGAGGCACACCAGCCGACCTTCGAGTAGCCGGGCGCAACGGTGAACCCCGGCGTCCCGGCCGGCACGATGATGGTGGACAGTTCCTTCGAACCATCCGGCCCGGTCCCGGTCACCGCGGTGACCGTCACCAGCGAGGTGATGTCGGTACCCGAGTTGGTGATGAACGCCTTCGAACCGTTGATCACCCAATGGTCGCCGTCGCGCACCGCCCGGGTGGCGGTCCCCCCGGCGTCGGACCCGAATCCCGGCTCGGTCAGCCCGAAACCGGCCAATGCCGCCCCGCTGACCAACTCCGGCAGCCACCGCTCACGCTGCTCCGGGGTGCCGAACCGGTAGATCGGCATCGCGCCGAGCGAGACCGCCGCCTCCAGGGTGATGGCCACACTGGAATCGATCCGGGCCAGCTCCTCCAGCACCAGACAGAGCGCGAAGTAGTCGCCGCCCATCCCGCCGTACTCCTCCGGGAACGGCAGCCCGAACAGCCCCATCCTGCCCATCTGACGGACGATGTCGTACGGGAAGGCGTGCCGCTGGTAGTAGTCACCGATCACCGGCGCGATCACCTCGCGGGCGAACTCGCGGACGCTCTCCCGCAGCGCCTGCTGCTCGTCGGTCAGCCTGAAGTCCATGCTCAGATCCTTTCTGGAGGACTCGAAGCCCAATCGGCTGCCACTGGCACCGGCCGCCGCACCTGCGGTGCCGCTAGACCGGAGTGACGCCGTGCCGGCGGTGGGAGAAGTGCCGGTCCCGGCCGGCGGCCGCCGCGTACCGCCGGACCAGTTCGGCACGCAACTGTTCGGGCCGGACGATGTCGTCGACGACGAGTTCGCTGGCGAGCCGGGTCAGATCGATGTCGCGCTCGTACTCGGCGCGGCGGGCGGCGACGAAGCCGGCCCGCTCGTCGGGATCGTCGATCGCCGCGATCTTGTTGGCGTAGACCGCGTTGACCGCGGCCTCCGCGCCCATCACCGCGATCTTCGCGGTGGGCAGGGCCAGGGTGGCGTCCGGCTCGAATCCGGGGCCGGCCATCGCGTACAGCCCGGCACCGTACGCCTTGCGGACCACGACGCAGATCTTGGGTACGGTGGCCTCCGAGATCGCGCTGATCATCTTCGCGCCGTGCCGGATGATGCCCTGTTTCTCCACGGCGCTGCCGACCATGAAGCCGGGCACGTCGGCCAGGAACAGCAGCGGTACGTTGAACGCGTCGCAGAGCTGCACGAACCGGGTCGCCTTGTCGGCGGAGTCGACGAAGAGCACCCCGCCCTTGAACATCGAGTTGTTGGCGACCACGCCGACCACCTGGCCGGCCAGCCGGCCGAAGCCGACGGTCAGCTCGCGGGCCCACAGCGCCTGGATCTCCAGGAAGCTGCCCTCGTCGAGCAGTCCTTTGGCGAACCGGCGCATGTCGAACGCCTGCCGTTCACTCGCCGGCACCAGGGCGGCCAGGTCGACCCCGGCCGGCGGGTCGCCGGCCGTCGTCGCCGGTGGTGGCTGTCGCCAGTTGGCCGGCAGGTAGGACAGGTAGCGGCGGACCACGTCGAGCGCGTCGTCCTCGGACTTGCAGAGGAAGTGCCCGACGCCGGACTCGGCGCAGTGCACCCGGGCACCGCCCATCGCCTCCAGGGTGGTCTTCTCGCCGGTGACCATCTCGACCATCCGGTCCGAGCCGAGGTACATGCTGGCGTTGCCCTCGACCATCGCCACCACGTCGCAGAACGCCGGAATGTAGGCACCGCCGGCGGCCGACGGCCCGAACAGGGCACAGACCTGCGGGATCACCCCGGAGGCCCGCACCTGGTTCCAGAAGATCTTGCCCGCGCCGCGCCGGCCGGGGAACAGGTCGACCTGATCGGTGATCCGGGCCCCGGCGGAGTCGACCAGGTAGACCATCGGCAGGCCGGCGTCGTACGCCCGCTCGATGATCCGGATGATCTTCTCGACGGTACGGGCGCCCCACGAGCCGGCCTTGACCGTGGAGTCGTTGGCCATCAGGCAGACCTGTCGACCGTCGATGGTGGCGGTGCCGGTGACCACACCGTCGGCGGGCAGCCCGTCGGCGAGGGCGTTGGCGTACCGGCCGTCCTCCACGAAGGAGCCCGCGTCGACCAGCCGGTCGACCCGTTCCCGGGCGAACAGTTTGCCCCGGGCGGCGTTGGCCGCATGGTACTTCTCCGCACCGCCGGCCCGGATCCGCTTGTCGAGCCGGTCCAGCGCCTCACCGTCCAGTGTCACGCCGCCCCCTCGCGCCAGCCCGTACTAAACGATCGTTAGGCTACCGTACGACGGTCGCCCTCGCGACCCCCCGCCAGCGGGTCAGCTGGTCGGGGTGAGCCGGGTACGCGGGCCGGCACGCAGCACCCCGGAGGGAAGCTCCCTGCCGACCAGCTCCTCGGCCAGCTCGGCGGCGGCCAGCAGCGCATCCAGGTCGATCCCGGTCTCGACGCCCATGTCGTGCAACATGTGCACCACCTCCTCGGTAGCCACGTTGCCGCTGGCCCCGGGCGCGTACGGGCAGCCACCCAGGCCGCCGACGCTGGCGTCGAACTCGGTGACCCCCAGCTCCAGCGCGGCCAGCAGGTTCGCCAACGCCGTACCCCGGGTGTCGTGGAAATGCAGCAGCACCGGCACGGCCGCCTGCCGGTCACGCACCGCCGTGACCAGCTCGCGGACCCGGCGCGGGGTGGCCATCCCGGTGGTGTCGCCGAACGCCACCCGGTCCGCCCCGTCGGCCACCACCCGGTCGACGATCCCGGCCACCCGCTGCGGGTCGACATCCCCTTCGTACGGGCAGCCGAAGCTGGTCGCCACGATCACCTCGACGTGCGCCCCGGCGGCGTGCAGCAGCGCAATCAGCTCGGCGATGTCGTCCAGCGACTCGGCGGTGGGCCGGTTGACGTTGCGCCGGTTGTGCGTGTCGCTGGCCGACACCACCACTTCAATCTCGGAGAAGCCGGCGTCGAGCGCTCGATGGGCACCCCGCAGGTTCGGCACCAGCGCCGAGTAGCGCACCCCGGGCGCCCGCCGGGCCCGCTGCCACACCTCGTCGGCGTCGGCCATCTGCGGGATCGCTTTCGGGTGGACGAACGAGACCGCCTCGATCCGGCGTACGCCGGTGCCGGACAGCGCGTCCAGCAGGCGGACCTTGCCCTCGGTCGGGATCGGCTGCTCGTTCTGCAGGCCGTCACGCGGCCCGACCTCGCGGATCGACACGGACTCGGGAAGGGGCGTCGCTGCCATCCGTCCAGCATCCCGCGCCCGTGCCGTCCACTCAATGGGATCCGGTGAAGGTCACCGCGCCCGCATCCGGCCGACGATGCCGGTGTCGTAGTCGCCGGAGACGAACTCCGGGTGCTCCAGCAGCTCGGCGAAGAACGGCAGGTTGCACTTCGGCCCGGCCACCTCGAACCCGGCGACCGCGGCCCGGGCCCGGGTGATCGCCTCGGCCCGGTCGGCGCCGGAGACGATCAGCTTGGCCATCAGCGAGTCGTAGAACGGCGTGACGGTGGTGCCGGCGGCGTACCCGGAATCGACCCGGACCCCGTCGCCGGTCGGCTCCGACCAGGCGGTGATCGCGCCCGGTCCGGGCAGAAAGCGTTTCGGGTCCTCGGCGTTGATCCGCAGCTCGATCGCGTGCCCGCGCGGCGCGAGGGAGGCCGGGTCGAACGTCGGTTCCAGCCCGGCGGCCACCCGCAACTGCTCCTCGACCAGGTCGACGCCGTAGACCAGCTCGGTGACCGGGTGCTCGACCTGCAGCCGGGTGTTCATCTCCAGGAAAAAGAACTCGCCGGTGGTCGGATCGAGCAGGCATTCCACCGTGCCGGCGTTGCGGTAGCCGACCGCTTCCCCGGCCCGTACGGCGGCGGCAAGCAGCCCGGCCCGGAGTTCGGCACTCACCGCCGGCGACGGCGACTCCTCGGCGAGTTTCTGGTTGCGCCGCTGCACCGAGCACTCCCGCTCGCCGAGGGCGACGACCCGGTCGGTGCCGTCCGGCGCCCGCCAGCCGAGGATCTGCACCTCCACGTGGCGTACCCGGGTGAAGTAGCGCTCGATCAGCACGGACCCGTCGCCGAACATGCGCGCGGCGAACGCCCGGACCTTGTCGAACTCGGTCCGCAGCGCAGCGTCGTCGGCTGCGACGCCCATGCCCATCCCGCCGCCGCCGGCAGCGGCCTTGACCATCACCGGGTAGCCGATGGTCGCGGCGGCGTCGAGTGCGGCCTCGACGGTCTCGGCGGGCTCGGTGCTGCCGGCGGCCACCGGAACCCCGGCGGCGGACATCAGGTTCCGCGCGTTGATCTTGTCGCCCATCGCCTCGATCGCGTCACCACCCGGTCCGACCCAGATCAGACCGGCGGACTCGGCCGCGCGAGCGAAGCTGGCGTTCTCCGACAGGAACCCGTAGCCGGGGTGGATCGCCTGCGCGCCGCTGCTCTTGGCGGCGGCCAGGATCGCCTCGGTGTCACGGTAGCTCTGCGCCGGCTGCGCTGGCCCGACGCAGATCGCCTGGTCGGCCTCGGCGACGAAGGGCATGCCGGCGTCGGCCTCGGAGTGCACGGCGACGGTCCGGACCCCCAACCGTCGGGCGGTACGGATGATCCGCCGGGCGATCTCGCCACGGTTGGCAACCAGCAACGACTCGATCATGCCTCTCCTCGCGGGGTGCGGCGCCCGGTGCCGGGCGCGGGGATGGGCCCGGTGTGCTGCTCAGCCGTGCAGGGCGGCGAGGGTGGCGGCTCGCAGCAGGGTGGCCCGTCGTTCCCGGTTGACCTCGCCGCCGAGAAAGGGGGTGGAGTTCATCAGGCCGAACGCGGCGTGCGCCAGCACGCGGGCCTCGGCCGCGTCGAGGTCGTGGCGCAGCGCGGTGAGCACCGCCACCCACTCCTCGACGTAGAGCCGCTGCAGCCGCCGGATCCGCCGACGCGGCTCCTCCGGCAACCGGTCGAGCTCGTGCAGGTGCAGGGCGATGACCGCCGGGTTGGCCAGGGCGAACTCGACGTGGAACTCGATCAGCGAGGCGAGCGCGGCGGTTGCGTCGCCAGGCCACGCCGCGACTCGGGCGCGGCCGCCGTCGAGCAGCTCCTCGCTGACCGGAATGAGCGCTGCGGCGAGCATCGCCTCCTTGCCGGCGAAGTGGTGGTAGAGAGCGGGACCGGTGACCCCCGCAGCGGCCCCGATGTCGTCCATCGACACGCCGTGGTAGCCGCGGGCCGCGAAGAGCCCGACCGCGATCTGGAGAATCTCGTCGCGACGTGAGCGTCGCCGTGGCGCGCCCGGCTCCACCCTGTCCGTCGTTGCCGCCTGCTGATCTACCGTCACCTGGCCAGCCTAACCGTGTGTCTAGCCGAATTGAACGACCGTTTAGTCACCGGAATACCGCCGACTGATTCACCGGTGTCCACGCTGACCCGACGCCCGCCGATCACCGTACCGTCACCGACGCCGAGTCTCACCCCGGCGGAGCCCGGTCAGGTGCCGGCTGGGACCGCGAGCCCGGTCAGGTGCCGGCTGGGACCGCGAGCCCGTCAACGACCCGTGCGTTGGGCAGTACCCCCAGCGCCGGACCGGGAAGCACGATCTTGCTGCCCCGCACCCCGGAACCGATCACCACGTGCGGCGCCGCCACCACCCGCGCGTCGACCAGGATGGGCCACTCCGGCGGCAGCCCGATCGGGGTGATCCCGCCGTACTCCATCCCGGTCGTCTGTACCGCGTCGGCCATCGGGGCGAAGCTCGCCTTACGGGCGTCGAGCAGCCGGCGGACCGTCCCGTTGACGTCCGCCCGGGTGGTGGCCAGCACCATGCAGGCGGCGTACCGGACGGCACCGCCCCGCTTGCCGGCGATCACCACGCAGTTGGCCGACTCGTCGAGCGCGACCCCGTATGCGGCGCAGAAGGCGGCCGTGTCGGCGAGTTCGGGGTCGATCGGCGCCACCACCACGTCATCCACGTCGACCAGCACCTCGGCCGACCACTGCTCGACGGCGGCGGCCACCGGCGCGGCCACCAGGTCGAGTCGGCTCCGGACCGGTTCGGTCTGCAGTTTCCCCAGCACGTCCGCCATCATGCACCCGGCGGCCGGCGAGCCGTGCTGAGGGGCACCGGCCACCCGGGCGCGGTAGATTGACCGCCGCCGCCACCGCATACCCGGCCCGCCGCCGGAAGCGGCGCGGCACCGTCGGACAACCCGCCGAGAGGTGATCGTGGCTGCCCCGAGGGCGAGCGTCGTCGTACCCGTCTACAACACCGAGGCCTGGCTCGGCGCGGCCCTGGCGTCGATCGACCGCCAGCCGCGGCGGACCGAGATCGAGGTCGTCGTCGTTGACGACGGCTCCACCGACTCGTCGAGCGAGATCGCCCGCGACTACGCCCGGCGGGCGCCGGGGGTCCGCTACGTCCGGCAGGACAACGCCGGTCTCGGTGCCGCTCGCAACCATGGGGTACGCCTGGCCACCGGCAACTACCTGGGCTTTCTGGACTCCGACGACCTCTACCCCGACGGCGGGTTGGACCACCTGGTCGACATCGCCGATCGGGCCGGGGCGCCGGTTGCGGTCGGCGACATGCACGGCTTCCCACCCCGGCCCAGCCCGCCCTGGCGGGCGGAGATCGTCGGCCCGGCCCGCACCATCGGGTCCGTCGCCGAGGCCCCGCTGCTGATCGGCAACCCGTCGGCCTGCAACAAGGTGTTCGCCCGCGACCTGGTCGACCAGGTCGGGGCCGAGTTCACCGAGGGCAGCGCGTTCGAGGATGTCCTGTTCACCGTCCCGCTGCTGGTCCGCTCCCCGCTGACCGCGCTCAGCCCGCGACTGGTCTACCTCTACCGGCAACGCGGCAACGGCTCATCGATCATGGAAGGCCGGTTTCGGCCGGCGAAGATCATGCAGCATCTGAACATCATCGAGCGGCTGGTCGCCGGTAGCTCCGACGTCGCGCCCGAGGTGGCCGGGGCGATCGGACGGTGGGTCGCGTACATGCAGCTGCACTACGCCGGGCGGGCCGCCGACGCCCTCGACGACGGGCAGCTGGCCGATTTCACCCGCCGGATGGCGGCGCTGCTGGCCGACGTACCGGTGCCGGTCGCCGCCGAGTTCAGCCGGAACCCGCACGCCGGGCTACGCGCGGTGGCCCTTTACGAGCAGGACCCGGACGGAGTACGCCAGCCCCGGCACGCCGGCCCGGTACGGCTGTGCGGTGGGCAGCTCTACCTGGACCATCCGCGCTGGGACCGCTACCGGGACCTGCTGCGGGTGCCCGCGCCGACCGTCGGTGTGCGCAGCGTCCGTCGCGGTGGCCCGGCCGGCGACGAGATGGTCCGGTTGACCGGGTGGTGCGGCCTGCCCGGCCCCGGTGGCGCACCCGGCGACCAGCGGGACGACCTGGTACTGGAGATCGGCGACACCCGGTTACGGCTGCCGCTGACCGTGGCCGACAGCAGCGGCGGCCGGCTCCGTTGGCAGGCCGACGTACCGCTGGCCACGCTGCCCCGCGGCCGGTACGCGCTGCGGATCGTCGCCCGCGACGACGGTGCCGAGCTGGTGCTCCCGCCGACCCCGGGCGCGCCCGGCACCCGGGCGACGCTGACCGCCCGGGGCCGTGCCGTGTGGGTCGCACCCGGCCGCCGTGGGCTGCGTCTGGTGGTCTCGGACCCGCTGGTCACCGCCGCCGCGACGCCGGCAAGGTGGAGCCGGATGGCCCGCTACCAGGCTGGACGCGCGGCGCGGCGCGGGGTCCGAGTGGCCCGCCGGGGCCGCCAACGGCTGCGCCGCCTGGCCACCCGCTGATACCGACCGATCGCTGACGTCGACTGGCCGGCGGCCGATCAGGGGTCCTCGGCCAACAGGTCGGCGCGGCTGTCGCCGAGCAGTTCCCGCAGCCGAGCCAGGGAACGCCGGCTCTGGGTCTTGACCACCGACACCGAGACGCCGAGCGTCTCGGCGACGGTCTCGACGCTCTGGTCCTCCCAGTAGCGCAGCACCACGATCGCCCGGTCGCGGGGCGGCAGACAGCCGAGCGCGTCGATCATGGTGACCCGCAGATCTGGCCGGGCGGACCGGGCCGGATCCCCGTCCTCACCAGGGCTGGCGACCGGCAGCTCCCGCGCGCTCAGCCGGCGGCGGTGGTCGAGCACCACCCGCAACAGCACCTTGCGGCTGTACGCCTCCAGGTTGTCGAACCGGGACACCCGCTGCCACGCGGCGTACATCTTGGCCAGTGCCGTCTGGGTGAAATCCTGGGCCAGATGCCAGTCGCGGCACATCAGGTAGGCGGTGCGGCGCAACCGTGGCGCTGCGGCCGAGGCGAACGCGGCGAACTCCTCCACCACCCCGGACGGAGCCCGGTCCGCCGTCCTCGACCCGTCCAGGGCCGTTGACGCGGATACCACCCGGTCGACGGCGGGTCGCGGCCTGCCCGCCACATGCCCGGGCAAGATGATCTCAGCCGCGCCGTACACGCTGCACTCCCATGCCTGGGCACCCTCCCCGGTGTGGACCTGCCGGTGTCCGATCCCTGCTGAGATAGACGTCGGGTGGGCGACGATCGGTGACATGGGCGGGAAAGTCCCGGACGTTCGCCAACTGGTCACCAGCTGTTAGCCTTTTGCCAGGGCCCCCTTCCCCTACCCGACGGACGATGTCGGACCGACGGTTGACCCCCGCCGCCGGACCGACGCACCGACGTACGTGGAAGGCGCGCTGCACCGATGGCACTGCTGAGCTTGATCATCCCGGTGTTCCGGGTCGAGAAGTACCTCGCAGCGTGCCTCGACTCGGTCCTGGCGCAGCGTCGGGCGGACGTGGAGATCGTGGCAGTCGACGACGCCTCCGATGACGGGTCCAGCGCCATTCTGGCCAGCTACGCACAGCGACACCCCGAGATCACCGTGGTCACCCTGGACCGCAACAGCGGGCTGGGCGCCGCCCGCAACGCAGGTATCGCCCACGCCAGCGGCCGCTACGTATGGTGCGTGGACAGCGACGACTGGTTGCCGGACGGCTCACTGGACGCGGTCGCCGACCGGGTCGAGCACACCGACCCGGACATCTTGATCACCGGGTACTCCCGGATCTACCCCGACGGCCGGGCTGAGGAACATCCGGTCACCGGCATCGCCCCCGGCCGCCAACTTCCGGAGGTCTTCCGCTTCGCCGACGAGCCGAGGCTGCTCGACGTGCTGTGGATCGCCTGCAACAAGATCATCAAGCGGGACCGGCTGGTCGACACCGGGATCACCTTCCAGTCCGGCTGGTACGAAGACGTCTCGTTCGTGATCCCGCTGCTGGTCGCCATCGACCGGATCGCCGTGCTGGATCGCGACTGCTACGCGTACCGGCAGCATGACGACGGCGCGATCACCCGGACGGTCAGCGACCGGCACTTCGAGGTCTTCGACCAGTGGCAGCGGGTCTTCACCTACCTCGACGCCCACCCGGGCCGGGCCGCCGGCGTACGCCCGTTGATCTTTGGCCGGATGATCTGGCACTGCCTGCAGGTGCTCGGACACCGGCACCGGGTCCCCAGGTCCCACCGGCGGCGCTACTTCCGGCGCACCTGCGAGCTCTACCACCAGCATCGGCCAGTCGGCGGATACCCGGTCCTGGGCGACGGCAACGGCAACGGCAACGAGACCATCAAGCACCGACTCGTCGCGGCGAACGCCTACTCTCTCTATCGAACGCTGATGGCCGTCTGGTCACTGCGCAAACGGTTGCTCGGCCGGGCCGACCGGACCAGCGGAGCCACTGGAGCCGGTGGGCGGCCGACCACAGCCGGTCGGACACCGCCGGCGGCGGCGCGGCCCGGCACCGTACCCGCCCGAGGTGGTGCGGTCGACGACGAAGCCGAGGAGGGGGCGATCAGGTGAGGCGAGACGCCGGCTCCGACGCCTCCGCGCCGGCCGGCAGCCGGATCACCTGGCGCCTCACCGGACTACCGGCACCCCACCCCGCCGAACGGCTCGGCCGCGCGGTGGGGTTGCGGGTGCTGCGGATACCCGGTATCCGGCGCGCGTTGGTGATCGCCGGCACCGTGGACCGGCTACGCGACCTGCCCCACCACCCGTCGGCCGGTCAGCCGGTACGCGCTGCCACCGTGGTCGTCGTCTGGTGGCGGTATCCGGGGCTCGGCTGGTCCGGCAGCATCGGCACGTTGCCGCAGCTGCGTCGGCACCGGGTCGGGCTGCCCAGGCTGCGCCGGGGCGCGGCCACCGTCCGGCTGGCGCTCGCCGCCCCGGTGCCGCTGCGGTCGGCGGTACGGGCGGCGCTGCGCGCGTTGGACGGATCTCGGCCGATGCCGTCCCCCGGCACCGCCGATCTCACCGCCCTTGGTGCCCCGCCGGCGTACCTGCCGGCGGGGGCGACCGTGCTGACCGCCGGCCCGCTGCCCGAGCGCGACGAGATCCGCGCCCACGACCTGGTGCTGGACGGCCGGGACGTCACCGGCCCGCAGGATCCCGGCCGGGATGCCACCGGCCCGCAGGGCGAGCGCGGCGCGGCGTACGGTGTCCGGTTGGCCGGCGCCGGGCACGCGGTCACCACGCCCGCTGGCGAGCGGCTCGTGCTGATCGACGCGGAACGGATCAACCCGCGTGGCCGGCTGGCTGCCGCGTACCGGCCGGAGGCGGCAGAGATTTCCCTGGAGTTCGCCCGCGCCGACCGGTCCGGGGCCAGGTTCCGCGGACCGACCAGCGGATCGACCCGATACGGGTCGCTGACCGGCCCCGGGCTGGACGCGGCGGCGCTGGCCGCGCTGCGGCAGGTCCGCGCGGTGCGCTGTCGGCTGGTGCCCGGTGAACACCCCGAGCAGACCGCCGGGCTGCTGGTCCAGCTCGCCGCGACCGGGGTACTCGTACACGCCCCGATCCTGCCGCCGGCCGTGGCCGACCTGCTCGACCCGCAGCTACGCATGCTCGTCACCGGACAGCCGCCCGGATCAGCCGGGCCGGACGGGTCGTTGGCTGTCGAGGCGCGCAGCGTACGGCAGCGCCGGGCCGCGATGCGCGGCCACGCCGCAGGGCTGCGGCTGCCCGGCCTCGCCGACGACGGGCTGCCGGCACTCGGTCGGCCGCCATCGGTCAGCGCGGTCCTGATCACCCGGCGGCCGGAGCTGGTCACCACCGCGCTGGCCGCGATCATCGCGCAGACCTATCCGGAGATGGAAATCATCCTGGGCCTGCACGGCATCGAGTTGCCGGAGCCGGCCCGCCGGGCGTTGTCCGACGCGGGCCGCCCGTTCGAGGTGCTGCACCTGCCGGAGTCGGTCGACTTCGGCGCCGGGCTCGCAGCGGCCACCCGGCGCGCCCGTGGCACCCTGATCACCAAGTTCGACGACGACGACAGCTACGGCGTCGAACACGTCTGGGACCTGGTGCTGGCCCGGCACTACTCCGGGGCCACCCTGGTTGGCAAGGGTGCCGAGTTCGTCCACCTGGACGATCAGGGCGTTACCCTCCGCCGGCGGTCCGGCATCCCGGAGGCGTACGGCGGGGTGGTCGCCGGTGGCACGATGCTGCTCGCCAAGAGCGATCTGGAAGCTGTCGGCGGCTGGCGCCCGGTGCCCCGCTCGGTCGACCTCGGGCTGATCGAGCGGCTCCGGGCGGAGGGCGCCACCATTTACCGCACCCATCCGCTCGGCTACCTCTACCATCGGCGGCCCACCGGGCACACCTGGGATCCGGGCGAGGCGTACTTCGTGGACAGCGCGTACTCCCGCTGGACCGGCGTCCCGCCGGAGGCGATGGGCGACGAGGTCACACCACCATCGACGGCAGCGGCCAGCGGCGCAGCCGGTGCGGCAACCAGACCAGTCGGTCGCCCACCTTCGTGACCAGCCCTTCCTCGCCGAACTCGCGGGCGATGTCCAGGTCGACAGTGGTCATCTCGGCACCGTCGAGCAACTGCTCCAGCACCGCCAGGTAGGCCGGGTCGTCGATGGTCAGCAGGTTGAGCCGACCAGCCCGCCGATCCCGGACCTGGACGAACCCAGGGCCACGCCGGTAGGTGCACTTGTCGAAGTAGAACGCGTCCCGCCAGGCGGCAGCGGCCACCGTCCCCGGATCGGTTTCAGGGTCGGCGCCGACGATCTCGACCGTCGCTGGCGGACGCAGATGCCCGTACACCCGCCACAGGTCGCCGTCGCCGCCCGGCAGCCGTATCGACCAGTCCACCTCGATGGCGTAGCTGGTCAGCTCCCGGACCAGGACGAGCCGGCGGACCGCGTCGGCCGCCGCCACCGAGCCGGCGGCGGTGAGGTCGACGACGCCGGGCAGCGCCACCTTGCGTACCCCCCGGTCGAGCCAGTCCGCGACGGTATCGGCGGCGAGCCCGGTGAACTCGGCCGTGCCCAGGTCGATGCCGGGAATGTCGGCGACCGCCGGATCGTGGTCCCGGTGCAGTCGGACCACGACCGGCCCGGTCGGCGGTGCCTCGATGTCGGTGCTGATCAACGCGGTGCTCCTGTCAGACAGCGGTGAGCGCGGGCTCGGGCGTGGGGTGCCCGGCGGACGTGGCCGGGTCCGTCGACGCAGCTTCCGCCTGCGCGGCGGCCCGCTCCTGGTGCAGGTGGTCGATGCGGAGCAGGTCCTGGTTCATCGCCTGCGGTGCGATCTGGATGAACTGGTCGGCCTCGCTGAACAGCAGGCCGAGGTCGCTCCAGCGGGCGAGCAGCGTGGCCACCGCCTCCTCCGACGCGGATATCCGCCGGGCCAGTGAGGCGACGCTGTGCGGCTGGTCCAGCTGCCGGAAGGCGGCGATCTCGGTCGGATCCGTCAACCGCAGCACGTGCCAGTCGAACTGCCGCCGCTCGCTGACCAGCACGATCTCGGTGCCAAGGTCGTGGTGGGTCAGCCGGCTGCGGGCGTACTCGTGCTGCCAGCTGGTGACGGCCCGGTCGAGGGTCTCGGCGAGGTCCTCGTCGATGCCCTGGGTCGGGGTGTCGAAGATGTACGCCAGGTCCATCAGCTCCGACTCGGGCAGGTCGTAGATGAGCCGGTACTGGGCGGCCGGCCGCAGGTCGGTGAAGCCGAGCTCCGGCTTGACGAAGTACGGGCTGAACCGTTCGATGGCGATCCGGGTGCTGCCGTCGGGTGGGCAGAGGTGGTGCAGGGCCGGCATCTGGTCAATGATCGACTGGTAGTCGGCGTCGGTCTCGCCGGGGAAGCCGTACAGGTAGTTCCAGGCGATGGTGATGCCGCTGGTCTCCGCGTCGCGCAGCATCCGCACATTGAGGCAGCCGGTCACCCCCTTGTCCATTATCTTCAGCACCCGGCTGTTCAGGTTCTCGATGCCTGGCTGGACGCTGACCAGGCCGGCGTCGGCCAGGGCCTGCACCTGCGGGCCACGCATGTTCGACTTGATCTCGTACTGCAGCCGCAGGTCGTAGTCGGATTCGGCCAGCCGGGGCAGCAGCGAGTTGACGTAGCTCATGTCGAGGATGTTGTCGACGACGAACATGTCCAGCACCTGGTGGCGCTCGACCAGTCCGATGATCTCGTCGTAGAACCGGCCGGGATGCTTGCTGCGGAACTGCATGAACGATCCGTTGAGCCCGCAGAAGGTGCAGTGGTGCTTCTCGCCCCACCAGCAGCCGCGGGCGCCTTCCACCACCAGCCGGGGCTCGACCCAGTTGTTCGCCTTGGAGCGGGCCAGCCGCTCGAAGTAGCCGGTGTAGTCCGGGCTGACGATCTCAGCCGGCGGCAGCGGTGCGGTGCTCATCGGGTTGGCCACGTGTCGGCCGTCCGGGGTGGCCCAGCACAGGCCCTCGATGCTGGAAAAGTCGCCCTGGTTGTCCGCTGGCGCGGCCGCCAGAGCGGCGAGCAGCTGGGGAAAAGCCGCCTCCCCTTCGCCACGTACCACGAAGTCGATGAAGGAGAAGTTGCGGTGCAGCGCCGCACCCTGCTCGCCGTCGCAGTTCGCCCCACCGAGGGCGGTACGGATCCGGGGGTCGAGTTTCTTCACCGCCCGGGCAGTCGCCAGTGCTGCGGTGTTCTGCTGGAACGTCGAGGTGAATCCGACGAGGTCGGGTGCCCGGTCGACGATCCGGGCGGCGATCTCATCGATGAACTCCGGCGCGGCCCGGTGCAGGTCCATGTTGCGGCTCAGGTCGCGTTCGGACATCTGACCCTGGACGACGCGGGTGAACTCGCTGACCCGCCATTCAGGGTCGTCGTAGAGGGCGGAGGAGAAGACCCAGTCACCGCAGCCGGAGAAGTAGGTGAACAGCGAATAGTAGTAGTAGTCGCCGAGGCCGAACTCACGTCGGTCGACCACCCAGTCGACGAAGTCGAGGTTGGCGTGCATCACCTCGACCTCGGCGTCCGGCATCTTCTGGCGGACGCTGTTGGTGAGGATGCCCAGTGCCAGCGACGGGACATCGATCGATGACCACGGCATGTTGACCAGCAGGATCCGCATGTGCCCTTCCCTTCTATGCGAGCCGCGACCGACGAACCCGGTCAGCGCGGGTGTCGGAGGTGGACAGGATTCCCGGTGGGATGGTGAGGTCGGCGCCGATGGGATGGAGGCGGTCAGGCGATACCGGCCAGGGCGCGACCCGCCCGCCTCCACCCCGTACGACCCGGATCAGAACTTGATCTTGACCGAGACCGTGACCGTGACGTTCGCGCTGCGAAGCTGGTCGCGGTTGCCGTTGATCGGGTCGTTCTCGACAACGTTCTTCCGCATACCGTTCACCTCCTCTCCCGATCGGACCGAACCTGCCAACGTGCGGGGAACAGGTCAGCCGACTGGCCGCGCCATGGCGAGCGCGACCGCCGTACCCTCCTCCTGCACGCCGTCGAAGTGCCGCTGCATGAACAGCAGCACGGTCTGCATCAGCGACAGATGGCTGCGGGCGTCGAAGTCGTCGTGCCCGGCCCGGCGGCGGACCAGCTGATGCGGAACGCGGCGGGCGGCCAACAGGCCGGCGTACCGCTCCACCGGAGCCGGCGGGCAGCGCACGTCGTCGCTGGAGACGGCGAGCAGCACCGGCGCGGTGACCTGGTCGACGTAGCTGGCCGGCGACGACCGGGCGTACGCCTCGGGAACCTGCTCCGGGGTGCCGCCGAACAGCATCACGTCGAGCGCCTGGACCGCCGGGGACGCCGCGTGAAACGCGGCGGCGTAGTCGGCGATCGGGCTGATCGCCACCCCGAGCCGCCACAGCCGGGGCTGCACACCGAGGGCGAGCAGGGTCAGATAGCCACCCCACGAGGTGCCCCACAGGGCGACCCGTCCCGCCTCGATCAGCCCCTCGGTCACCAGATGCTCGCGGACCGCCGCCAGATCGGCGACCTGGGTCAGCCCGACGCCGGAGCTGAAGTCGTTACGCCAGGCGGAGCCGTAGCCGCTGGACCCCCGGTAGTTGGCACGCACCACCGCGCAGCCGGTGCTGGCCAGGATCTCCACCAACGGGTCGTACGCGTCCCGCGCGTGCTGCGACGGTCCGCCGTGGACCAGGAACACGGCGGGACGGGTACGCCGGTCGTCGTTCGGTGTGGTCAGCAGCACGTGGATCGGCCCGCCCGGCCCCGGCACCCACAGCTCCTGCCGCTGGTAGTCGTCGACCGTGGCGGACGCCGCCGGGTCCGGACCGGCTCCACTGTCCGGCAGCCGGACGTCACGGCCCGACCGTAGCTGCGGCGGGGTCAGCGAGTCGGTCCAGATGTAGACGACGTCGCCGTCCGGCCAGACCGCCGCGTCCAGCACACTGCCCGGCGGGGTCGGCAGCACCGCGCTGGCCCGCACCGTCAGGTCGGCCTCGTGCAGGATCGTATGGGCGTGCCGGTCCTGACGAATCAGGATCCGCCGGCCGTCCGGGTACCAGCTCGCGGTGATCTCGGTGTCGAACCAGCACCAGCTGTGCGGCTGCAGTCCGTCGGCCCGGGTCCAGGTCGCCGGGAAATACCGGTCGTCCTGCTCCAGCACGAGCAGCAGCCTGGGTTCGCCGCCGCCGGGGGCGAAGCCGAGCGCCCAGACCCGCCGATCCGGCCGGCCGGACACCACCCCGACCGTGGCCCCGTCGCGGCCGACCACGGTCACGGCGTCCGCGGCGGCCGAGTCGGTGCCGACCGCCGCCAGCTCACCGGTCGGGTCCAGGTCGACCAGGTACGCGTACCCGGCGGTCCGGGTGACCTCGGTGATTCGCCCGTGCGGGTCGCGCCGGTGCAGGGTCAGGCCGTCCTCGTCGGCGAGCCCGACCAGGGCGGTTCCGTCGTCGGCCATCGCGATCCCGGCGTGCCGCGCCGGCGTCACCCCGGGCAGCGCCGGAGCCGAGACCGGCGAGGTGACCTGGTCGGTGGCGATGTTCGGGAAGTCGCGGGTACGCCAGACACCCACCCCGGCGAGGTCGTCGTCAAACCACCACACCGTCTCGCCGGCCGGGTCCAACGCGGCCCGGATCGTTCCGGTCGCCCGGTCGGTGAGCTGGGTGACCGTGTCGGCCCGACGGTCCCAAGCCAGGATCTGGCATCGACCGTCGGCGTCGCCGACGTAGACCACCCGGTGCGGCGCGTGCTCGGCGACCGCCGGAAGCGCCGGGTAGAACAGTCGGTATTCACGGCTCATCGGCGTGCCTCCTCTGCCACGGGTTCGGTCGACGTCACGTCGGGTTCGGTCGGCGTCGCGTCGTCTGATGGGTCCTCCGCCCCGGCGCGCAGTTGGCGCAGGTTGACCGTCGTGTAGACGGCCAGCCCGGCCAGTGCGGCGGCGAAGATCAGCGCAACGGCGGTCGGGCTGTACCAGGCGACGAGCAGGCCGGCGAGCAGCGGCGCCGGGGTCTGCAGCACCTCGCCGGCGGTGCCCATCACGGTGCCGACCCGGCCCTGTAGCTCGTCCGGCGTCAACGCGATGACCCGCGACTGGAAGATGACCCCGAGCAACGGGCTGAGCAGGAAGACCAGGCCGAAGAGCAGGCCGTACGTCCAGGTCTGCCGGGCCTGCGACATGGCCGCGACCAGGGCGACCATCGCCCAGGAGGCGACGACGATGACGGTCATCGGCCGGATCCGGCTGAACACGGCGGGCGCCAGCAACGCGCCGGTCAACCCGCCTACGCTGGCCACGGTCAGCACCAGTCCGATCGACGACGCGGCCGCGCCCTGCTGCCCGGCGGTCAGAATCGCGTAGTAGATGAGTGCGCCGAAGGTAAAATTGATCCCGGCAGCCCAGATCGTCACGAATCGCAGAAACGGCTGCCGCCACACGAAGCGCAGGCCGTCCCGCAAATCGGTGAGGAACGACGTGCGTTCGGCACGGTCCGGGGTGAGATCGGTGCGGATCGCACCGACCAGAAATGCGGACACCACATATGACACGGCGTCCACCAGGAATGGCACCCACCGGCCTATCTGGTAGAGTGCGCCACCGAAAACCGGACCGACGATCTGTACGGCGTGATTGCGCGCCTCCAGCCGGGACAGCGCCTTCTTGTCGTCGGCCGGCAGCACCCGGCGAATCGAGCCCGCGCCGGCCGCCTCGTAGCCGCTCTGGGCGAGCCCTTCGACGAAGGCGGCGGCAGTGAGCACCACCAGGGTCGCCGTACCGCTGGCGACCGCGACGAAGAGCACCGCCATCGTGGCGGCGGCCAGCAGTAGTGACGCCACCATCATCCGCTTGCGGGGCAACCGGTCGGCCAGTACGCCGGCCGCAGGCGCGGCGACAAGTCGACCGGCCAGGGCCAGCGCGCCCACCAGACCGGCGGCGGCGGGCGAACCGGTTATCGCGAGGGTGACCAGCGGAAAGACGATGCCGGAGGTCTGCGACCCGAGTTGGTCGACGGCCCCGGCTATCCAGTACAGCCGGAAATCCCTCTTACGATCTCCATCAGTCGGCGTTGAATCAGCGGTTGAGGCAGCGGTCATCACTTCGGCCACATCGTCGACATGAACGTCCCAAGGGGTGGTTGATTGAGACTGTCTTGGCGGGCGTAACTCAGGTGAAATAAATCGACCTACCGGCCCCTGACCGGGCCACGGACAGAAGGCTAACAGCGCCCCAACCGGAGCGCAAGCATGTCAATACTTCAAGTTGACCCAGAAGCAGCCAGCGGATCGTTCAATCCGAACTTGAGGATAATCGTCCCGCAAATGAAGCTATGCCCACAGGACGAATTATTACCGCCCTACCCGGGCGTAACAACGACTCGTTGTCATCTTTGCCGTTAAGTAGGCGATGTCAGCCGCAAACCCGGCATCGGCGCTGTTGTCGCGACAAAATCGACAAGGGCGGCTGGCAGCCGCCCGAGTGGGCGGTGTCAGCTCACCGGCTCAGCTCACCGAGGACCACCAGGTACGCCGCGTTCACGCCGCTGACTCTATCGACCCGCGTCCCGGGCGTCGGCCCAGCGTCATCCCGGCACCGACCCGCCGTACCTGCGCCAGCAGGTCGCCAGTGGACCCGTCCAGGTCGATCCGGTGGCAGACGAGCCGGATCCCGGTCCGGCGGACCACGTGCGCGGTCGGACCGCCCTCCCCGGCGTAGATGAGATGGCCGGTGTCCAGACCGTACGCGACGCAGTAGGCCAGCATCTGATACAAGTCGTCGACGGGTGTCCGGGTCTTGTACTTGGTGTCGGCCACCGCAGCTACCCGGCCCTCGTCCCACCAGGTCAGATCGGGGCGGATGTCGATCAGGCCGGCCTCGTCGAGGTGATCGGTTGTCTGGGTGCGCAGCTGGCCGGCGGGCAGCACGGCCCGCAGCGCGGCAGCGACGAACGACTCGAAGACCCGCGCCATGTCGAGCAGCAGGCCGTTCGCGGCCCGGTCACCGACGCGGGCGTCGAGCGACGATCCGGCGAGGACCAGCTCGGCCAGCCACAGGGCGGTGTGCAGCTGGGCGTTGCCGCGGCCCGGACGCCAGATCGGCACCGGGGCACCGGGACGCAGCCGAGCGACACCGGCGAACCGCTCAGCCAGCTGGCTGAGCCGGCGACGTACCGACGGCACCAGCCCGGGAACGCGCAGCATCCGTTCGACCGCGCTGACCAGGATGCGGTTCTCCGGCGTGTCGGCGGTGAACTCGTCGTAGCGGACTTCCAGCGGCAGCGGCTGGCCGAGCCGACGGGTCAACTGCCGGGCCGGCATCATCCGCCCGCGCAAAACCGTCGATGCGGCGTCGACCTCCTGGTAGCCGTGTCGCAGCCCGCCCCGGATCGCCCGGTCGACCTGCCGACACAGCGCCTCGGCGAGCGCCGGAGCCAGCTCGTCGCTGGCACCCAACGGCAGGCTCGCCGGCTGCCAACGGTGCGGGTTCCGCGCGTAGCCGAACAGGAACAACAGCCGCGCTACCGGCACCTTCGGCGCGACGTACACATCGAGGTCGCCGATGCGGGCGGCGCCGACGAGCCGGGTGGCGCGCAGCAGCCAACGCCCGGCCGACGGGCCCGGGCGTACCTCGACGACCGGTTGCCGGCCCGCGCGGGCCGCCGCCAGCTGCCGGGCCTGCTCGCCGGTCAGTGCCACGTTCAGCGCCGGACCGGCCTCCCGCAGCTGGATCACCCGGGTCACGGTGGCGGCTGCCGATCAGCCAGGGCGGCCCGCAGCGCGTCGAGCCCGTACCGGCCGGGTACGTCCAGGTCGTCGGCGTAGTGGTGGTCGGCGAGCAGCGGCAGGATGTCATGGCGCCAGACCCGGTCGAGGCCGTCCGGGTCGCGGTGGTCGGCCTCGTCCAGCAGGTACGTCGGCCCGACGGCGTAGTCGGCGTCGGCGAGCCGGGCGTTGAGAGCGTCGAGCAGGTCGGCGGCCTTGGCAGGCAGGTCGCGGGCGGTGAGCCAGCGACGCAGCAGGCCGGCGACCGGCGGCCGGTCCGGGTGCATCTCGACGAACGCGAAGCGGCGGCGCATCGCGGCGTCGATCTGGGCGATCGACCGGTCGGCGGTGTTCATCGTGCCGATCAGGTAGAGGTTGGCCGGCAGGGTGAAGTCCTTCGCCGAGTACTGCAGCGCGATCGGCTGGTCACGGTATTCGAGCAGGAAGTACAGCTCGCCGAAGACCTTCGCCAGGTTCCCCCGGTTTATCTCGTCGATGATCAGCACGTACGCCGTGGACGGGTGTTCCCGGGCGGCGTCGGCGAGCCGGCGCAGCGGCCCGGAGGTGAGCTTGAACCGTAGAGTGCCGTCGTCGCCGGCCTCGGGCCGGAACCCTTCGAAGAAGTCCTCGTAGGTGTACGACGGGTGGAACTGGATCAGCCGTACCGCGTGGGGTTCGGTGAGCCGGGCGGCGAGGGCGCGGGCGACGTACGTCTTGCCGGTCCCGGGTGGGCCGTACAGGATGATCTGCCGCCGCCTGGCCAGCAGCTCACGCAGCTCCCGCAGCCAGTCGAGGTCGAGCAGCAGCGTGTCGGCCAGGTCGGCGGGGACGTCACCGAGTCGCGCTTCGGCCGCCGGCGGCGGGGTCGGGGTCGCCATCGGACCTGGCGGCGGCGTCGCGGGGGTGGCCGGTGCCGCGGTCGGCGCCGGTTCGCGCAGCAGCGGCGCAGCGAGGTGTTCCAGCGCGGCCAGCCCGTCGGTCAGGTCGACCACGTCGTCCTGGCTCTGCAACAGGTTGGACAGGGCGGCGGGCAGCGCCGACAGGTCCACCGGCGGGTCGAGCTCCAGCCAGCGCACCGGCCGGCGCAGGTGGGACGGTAGCTCCTCGGCGCCGGTGAAGCTGGGCGGGCCGGTGACCAACCCGAGGTGTACGTCGCCGTGGTGCGCGGTCGCCACGAAGTCCCCGTCCCGCATCAACCGCAGGAAGGCGTTGAACTCGCCGGTCAGCTTCTCCCGTACCGAATAGCTCTTGTGCCGGTAGGCGTCGGCGACGGCCTGGGTCAGCTGCTGTTCGTCGATGCCGGGGCCGAGGTGCGGCAGTTGGGAGGCTGCCAGCGACACCCAACCTTCGGCTAGCCACTGCGGCACCAGGTCGGCGCCGTCGACGTTGCTGCCCCGGACCAGCCAGGCCCGCCGCGCGACGGGTTCAGCCGCGAGGGTGGCGGTCTCGGCGAGTCGCTCGGCGAGGAAGTCAGCGGTGATCCGCTGTTCGGCGTTCGCCCGACCGCCGACGAACTCGATACCTTCCTCGCTGAGCCGGGCCGCCAGGTCGCTACCGCGTAGCCGGGCATGCTGGTGCCTGGCATCGGGGACCCGACCGGAAGCGTCGAGGACGCGGTGCGCGTTGTCGACGTAGGTGTCGGCCAGTAGGTGGGCGATGTCGTCCGGCGTGCCGTCGACCAGCTCGGCCAGATCGTCGTACGCTGTCCAGGAGCCGGCCGGTACAAGCTCCAGGGTGCTGGTGATCTTCTCGAGCCGGTCGTCGTACTTCTTCCGTGCGGCCTTTCGATCTCGGACGATGCCGTTGTATCGCTTGTTGATCTCACTCAAGAGGGTGTCCGGGTCGGGAAACATGTCTAGGGCGGCCAAGCCGTCGTCGGTGATCCACCACAGCGCGTCCCGTTTGATCAGCCAGCCGATGGTGGCAGCGTCGCCGGCGTAGAAGCGGGCCGCGACCGCCCAGGCCGGTGAACCGTTGCGGTGCGGTCGCATCTCGGCCTCGTTGAGATCGATCCGCTCCGCGACTTGGTCGAGCACGTCCCTGCCATGCAGCCGCTGCCCGCTGTCGCGGAGAACTTCCAGGCAGGTACGCACCAGCAGCCCGTTCCGCACACCGTCAGCCACGAGCGTCCCCCCCTCCTCGATCTCAAGGTGACCTCGCAGCCTACGACCAACGAGCCACCGACTCGAAACTCGGATGTCGGAGAGCGGAATCCCGTGATGCCATGGGGTCCGGGGGGACGATGCGGATCGTGAGTGTGAACGCCTGGGGTGGGGCGCTGGCCGACGGGCTGTTGCCCTGGCTGGCCGACTGCCCGGCGGACGTCGTCTGTCTGCAGGAGGTGACCCGGACGCCTGGTCTGACCGGGTGGACCCGGTTCGACGACGGCGACCGCGCCCTGCCGCAGCGCGCGAACCTGTTCGACGACGTCCGCGCCGTACTGCCCCGCCACCAGGCGCTCTTCCTGGCCAGTGACTCCGGGCCGGTGACCGACGCGACGGGTGCCCGGCACCGGCAGGACTTCGGCGTGGCGACGATGGTCGCCGAACGGCTGCCTGTCGTCGGTGTCGACTCGGCCTTCGTACACGGGGAGTTTGTCGCCCATGGCGAGTGGACCGTCGCGGACCGTCCACGGGTGGCGCTCGCCGTCGGCGTCGTCGGGCGCACGGACGGCCGGCAGGTGTGGGTGGTGCAGGTGCACGGGCTGCGCGACCCGGCCGGCAAGGCGGACACCCCGGCGCGCCGGGCCCAGGCGGTACGGCTGACCGAGCTGGTCCAGCGGATACGCGAGCCGGACGATCTGGTGGTGGTGTGCGGGGATTTCAACGTACTGCCCGACAGCGAGACGTTCGACGTGCTGGGCGGTATCGGGCTGACTGAGCTGGTTGGCACGGCGGACACCCGTACGTCGCATTATCCGAAGCCGGTCCGGCACGCGAGCTATCTGCTCGTCTCCGACGTCGCCGCCGTCGAACGGTTCGAAATCGTGCGTCAGCCGGAAGTCTCCGACCACCGCGCCCTGCTTCTCGACCTGCGGGCCTGGCCCCGTCGGGCGGCAGATCCAGCCCTCGCATGTCCACCCTGACGGCGGGTACTCGTAGGCCATGATGGGCAGCGCCAACACTCTGACGCGGTCCCGCACCCCGGTGACGGGGTCGGGCCGCAGCGGAGCCCTCGTGCGGCCAGCCGAGCACGCCGACCTGGCGACGACGGCTCGCACGCATGTGGAGTTCCTGCCGGTCGGGCTGTTTCCGTCTCTCGGGGCAGGCTTCGTCCGCCGCTGGCACCGTACCTACCTCGACTCCCGGCACGGCGTCGGCTACGTGGTCACCAACCCGACGACGCCCGACGGCGACGTTGTCGGATTCCTGCTGGGCACCACCGACCAGGCCGCCCACATGGCGGCGCTGTTCGCCGACCGGCGGGCGCTGGCCGCACTGTCAGTTTCCGGCGTAGGTGCGGTGGTCCGCCGTCCATGGTTGGCCCGCCAGCTGTCCTCCCGGGTTGGACCGTGGGCCCGGCAGATCGCGCAGCGCCGGTCCGGCCAGCCGACCCCGGCGGACGCGCCGTCCGAGAATGCGCAGGTCGCGGTGATGGTCGCGGTGGCGGTGCAACCGAAGTGGCGGGGCAGTGGCATCGGGGCGGAGCTTGTCCGCCGGTTCGTTGCGGACGCCCGGCGCGCCGGGGCGGCAGAGGCCGAGCTGGTTACCCCGGTCGGGTCGGCCGGAGCGACCGGCTTCTACGAACGGCTCGGCTGGGAGCTCGGGCCGTGCTGGCACACCCGCGACGGTGACCAGCTTCAGGCGTACCGTCAACGCCTCGTCTCCGCAGTCTGATCGGACCGCCGGCCACGCCCAGGGGGCGGGTCGAGCGGGCAACGGTACGGCGTACCGGTGCGGACGGCAGCGGCCATCGCGTCGTAGCGCTCCAGGATCAGGCGTTTGGTGCGGTACTCGCCGTGCGCGTTCTCGTCCTTGTCCCGGACGACCTTGAAGGTCTCCATGATGTGGTCGACGTCGTCACGGTCCACCCCGTACAGGTGGAAGTAGGCGGCGTCGAGTTCGGCGCGGATGAGTTCACGTCGCTGCGGGTCCCACCGGAACGGCGGGCCGTCGTCGCCGAGGTCACGGGCGTACGGTGCGAGGTCGTGCGCGGTGTAGGTCAGCTCCAGCGCCCGGGGCCGGATCCACTCCGACAGGTCGACGACATCCGGATCCCAGGGCGCCCGTTCGGCGTACCGCTGCGGCGGCAGCACCGGCAGTTGGCGAAGCACCGCGTAGGTCAAGTGGGTTCCGGACAGCTTCTGGCGCGCGGCGTAGTCGGTAACCAGCGTGGCCAGGTTGGCCGCCAACGACCCCACAACCACCCGCTGCTGGTCGGAGATCAGGAGCGGATTGGTGTGGCCAACCGCGGCTAGCGGAATGACGGCGGGGATCAGGGTGCGTTCGTTGGTACTGGGGGCGATGTCACGCCAACCCAGCAGCCAGTCATGCGACCAGCGCCCGGCCAACCGATCGTCCACCGCCGACTTCGGCACCCAGTAGCGTGGCAGCGGCAGCCGCGCCGGATCGTCATGATCGGCGTCGGTGAGGCGGGGCAGCGTCCCGACGTTCAACTGCGCCTGCGTCGCACCCTCGTACGTACCCAGCCGGTGGTCGTAGGAGTGAGCCATCTTCGCCTCGTACAACGGCACCATCCGCTCGTCGCCCCGGACGAAGTGGTTGCCCTCCAACACCCAACCGTCGCCGACCAGCTCGTCATAGCCACGGAACAACCCCGAGTCGTTGGCCATGTGCAGCATCGCCAGGAACGACACACCCCACGGGTTACCGTCCGGACGGTCCTCGCGCCACAACACCGGCACCCGCCGGTAGATCCCCAACGTGATCTCCGCGTCCCGCCGGGACATAAACACCGGACACGTCCCCGTGTTCGGGTTCAACAGACTGATTTCCTCCGGCGACAACACGTACGCCCGCCGCGCGATCTGATCCACCTGCCGCACCCGGAACACCAACGACACCCGATCGACCGGCCGCCGACTACCCGCCACCGTCAACAGAACGAACCGGAACGAGTGATGCACCTCCGAGAAGACCCGGTCCTCGTTCTCGAAGTCGAACAACGACACCAGACTCCGACGGCGTACCAGGTCCTTGAAGAAGTCCTGGGTGGTCGCATCGGTGGCGATCCCGGTCGGGACGATGATGCCGACCTGGCCGGTGGTGGCGAGCAGCGTCCGGCTGGTTTCGGCGAAGACGGCGTACGTGTTGATGTCGCCGCGTCCGGTGAGCCGGTGCCGGCCGGCGGTCCGCAGCAGGTGGCTGATGCCGCTGGCGGTGCGCAGCGCCTTCGTCCAGCTCAGGTGCAGGTCACGCTCGGCGGGCTGCTCGCTGTCGGCGAGTGCGGCGATCAGCTTTTTGCGGGCGGCGGCGTTCGGCGCACCGGCGATCGCTTCGTGCTGGCCGTCGAAGAACTCCTGCTCCTGGAGTTTGACCCGCTCCCAGGGCGGGTTGGTCAGTACGCAGCTGAAGCCGCCGCGCCAGCCGGTGGCCGGGTCGACGCCGGCCCTGTCGGCGGGAACCCCGTCGGCGGGGACTTCGAAGATGTGCGGGAACTCGATGTGCCAGTGGAAGAAGCCGTACTGCCGGACCATCGTGTCGACGAGCTGCCGGGCGCGCTCTACGTCGTCGCTGCGCTCGTCGGTGGCGATGCGGGCCAGCATCGCGTTGGTGAGGCCGTACGCCCGGTTTCTGGGGATCTTCGGGGCGACGAACGCGGCGCACCAGGCGTCGGCGATCTGCCGCAGTCGGCGCCGGTGCGGGTCGAGGGTGCGGTCCCGCTGGGCTTGGATGTGTACGTCGGCGAGGGTTTCGCAGGGTGCCAGGTGGGCGATGGCGGCGGCTTCGGCGGCGAGGTCGAGGTTGCCGGCGCTGTCGGTGGTCAGTGGTCGGACACCGGGTGACTGGCTGGCGTTTTCCCGGCGCAGGGCGGTGACGACGGCTCTGCTGTCGCCGTCGAGGGCGGTGTACGCGGCGTCGGGGATGCCGGCGGCGAGTTGCGCCGGGGTGGCACCGAGCAGCGAGTTGCCGACCCGCAGGTGCGCGTCGAGGTAGCCGAGGGGTTTGCCGGGTTCGACCGCTTCCAGCCAGAGGGAGAGTTTGGCCAGTTCGACGGCCATTTCGTTGCTGTCGACGCCGTACAGGCAGCGGGTGGTGACCTTGCGCATCGCGGCCTGGACGGCGTCGGGGTGGGGTTCCAGGTCGTCGGTTTCCTCGATGGCGATGCGGCGGGCGATGCGGCGGGCCGCGCCGATGAGGAAGTGCCCGGATCCGCAGGCCGGGTCGCAGACGGTGAGGCGTTCCAGGGCGGCGACGCGTTCGGCGGGGGTGTCGGCGTCGCAGGCCTCGTCGAGCAGCGGCTCCAACGTGGAGTCGAGGAGTCCGTCGACGAGGGACGGCGGGGTGTAGTAGGCGCCGGTCTTCTTCCGGTCGCTGCCTTTGACCTTGACGAAGCAGAATCTGCCGGTGTGGGCGTCCCAGCAGGGGTGCAGCTCCAGCAGTGCCTCGTACACGCTGCCGAGTTCATCCGCGCCGAGCCGCGCCCAGTCGACCCACTGCCGGCGGTCGGCCCGCCGGCCGGTCAGGACGCTGAGCTGGGTTACGGCGGTGAGCAGCGCCGAGTTGGCGAGCAGGGCGCGGCGCAGCGGCAGGTCGAGTTCGCTGGTTTCGAAGACGCCACCGAGGGCGGGCAGGCCGATCACCTGGCCGCCGGCTTCCGAGCCGAGCAGCTGGAACACCAGGGCGGTGCTCTGCCACAGGTCGCCGTGCCAGGAGTGGCGGCGGGTGTCGGCGAGGCGGCGCAACCGGCGGGAGGAGAAGTAGGTGTCGTAGCGGTCGCGGGCGGCCCGGCTGGCGTGCGGGTCGAGCAGGACGCCGCGGTCCTCGACGACCATCCAGAAGATCAGCTTGTAGACGAGCCGCAGCAGGGAGCGTTTCAGGTCGGCCAGGGTCAGCCGGCCGGCGGCGACGTCGTCGCGCAGTTGCCGGTTGTGCGGGTGGCTGAGGAAGCCCTGTCCGAGGGTCTCCAACGCTTCGTGTACGCCGTACCGCAGGCTGGTGAGGGCGCGTTCGCCCTGCCGCGCGCCGTAGGTGCGCCACTCTTCCAGCGGGCAGGAGGCGACGCCGGCCTGCGGGTCGCTGATCTCGAACCGGCTGGCGTGGGCGATCCGGTAGAACAGCAGGAAGTCGGCGAACAGTTCGCCCTGGAAGATCGCCGCCAGGTCGAATTCGAGGTACGCGCTGCCGGCGAGGTTGGTGGAGTCGCGCAGTAGTCGCAGCTGCGGCCCGTTGCACAGCACCGCCCACAGGTGCTGGTCGCTCTGGTTGAGCAGCCGTTGCACCATGACGTGTGGTGCCGCGTCGGCCGGGGAGCGGGTGCCGCGCGGCACTCCGGCGGCCCGCCGGTCGAGGTCGGCACCCCAGGGGGCCAGGTGCACCGGCAGGGCCTGCTGCCATCGGTGGCTGACCGGGAACGGCTGTTCGTCGACGACGATGCCGCCGGGTAGGCGTTCGATGCCGTCGAAGTCGAGGGTACGCAGCAGGGTGTGCCGCCAGTCGTCGGCGGCGCGCCGCCGGGTGCGGCGGCTGCCGGTGCCGGCCTGCTGGTCGGCGTACCGGTTGAATTCGTCGCGCAGGTAGCCGAAGTCGCGGTTGGCGATCCGGCGGACGGATTCGCCGGCGGTCAGGTGGTATGAGCGGGCGTCGATGCCGGGCACGGTCGGGTCGCCGTCGCGGATGCGGCCCAGGACGCCGCCGGGCAGCAGGCTGCCGACCAGGTTGACCGCCGAGTGCGCCAGCGCCATGCTCGCCCTCCCCAGGCCGAGCCCCCGCGTCTACATGTGGCGATCATTCAGTCACGATCAGCAATCTTTCGCTGTCGAGTAGCCGACAGATCACCGCGTGCTACCGGTCCTGCCAGGCGGCAAGTAGGTCGGTGGGCTGGTAGAGCACGTCGAGGCCACGGCAGGACGCGCCGCTGCGGGAGACGGCGACGGTCGGCACCGGCTCGTCGGTCAGCGCTGCCCGGTGCCGGAACAGCGCGGACAGGTCGTGCCCGTCGAACGGCGACTGGTCGTGCCATTTGATCGAGCCGACGAAGTACAACTCGCGGGCGATCGGTGCCCGGTCGGCACCGACGATGTCGATCTCGACGTCGTTGGATCTGGTCCAGTACGCGCCGATGGCGGGTGCCGCCGGCAGCGAGTCGTCGGGCAGCAGCCGGGCGAGCGCGTCGCGGATCAGTGGCTCGACGGCCCGGCCCCGCCAGCTCGGAAAGCTCGTCCGGATGCGGGTCAGGGTCAGGTCACCCCGGCCGCGTTCGATCTCCGGCATCGCGGGGGCGAGAAACCGCAGCCAGAAGCGCAGGTACGGGTCGACGATCCGGTAGCGGCGGTCCTTCGACGGGCGGGTGGACAGCGGTAGTTCACCGGTGACGAGCCGCTTGGCCTGCAGGGTTTCCAGGGATCGTTGCAGCGACGTAGCCGACATTTCGCCGGCCGTACGGGCGATGTTGGTGAACGTCCGCTCGCCGGAGCCGATCGCGGTCAGCACCTTGCGGGCCTGGAGCTGGGCGGGGAACTCGGCGGCGAGTGACCGTTCCGCGGAGAGCGGCGTCGATCGCGTCGGCGGGTGGCAGGTCGAGCATGGTGGCGAGGTCGGCCGGGTTGAGCGGGCCGAGCACCATCTCGCGGCCACGCTGGTGGAACGGCCGACGGTAGTCGTTGAGCGCCTCCATCATCGCCAGGTCGGAGCCGATGAGGACGAGCAGCACCGGCTTGCGGGACAGCAGCCGGTCCCAGGCCCGCTGCAGGACGCCTTCGAACTGCTGCTCGGGATCCATCAGATAGGGCACTTCATCGAGGACGACGACGCTGGGAGTGTCGTCGGGCAGCGCCGCTGCCAGCAGCCGGAACGCGGCGTCCCAGTCCGACGGGTTGGCGGCGGCGATCAGGTCCCGGCCGGGCAGGGTGGATTCGGCCGCGTCGGCGACGAGTTGCCGCAGTTCGGTGGCGGTGCCGGCACCGGCGGCGGTGAAGTAGAGGTACGGCACCTGCGCGTCGTCGACGAACCGCTCGACCAGGCGGGACTTGCCGACCCGCCGCCGCCCTCGGATGAGCAGGCAGCGGCCGGGCCGGTCGTCCCGGGCCGAGGCGATGCGGTCCAGCTCGGCGGCGAGGGTGCCGAGTTCCCGGGTACGCCCAACGAAGCTCGCCACGCTAACTCCCATGTTAGTAACACTGATGTTAGTAACATCCAGGTTATCTCAGGCGTGAACATGGCGGCACAGCCACCGCGAGGGCTGCGATATTTGGCTCAGCTACTGCAAAACTTGCCTGTACGACTAATATTGCAGAAGGCAGCGAAATTTTGCAGCAGGGAGCGGTGGCTAAAACGAACAAGTCTCACAGTCCTTGCTGACCCTGCCACACCCCACACAGACCGTCCGGAGATCGCAACCTCACAGATCAGGGTGAATGAGTCTCAGGTCAGGGAAAGATTTCGAGATCGTCCCGAAGTCGCTCAGGTTGTTCGTGGCGACCGGCAGTTGCGGGCGAAGCGCCAGGGCACACGCAGCGGTCCAAAGGTCGTTCGTGCCGCCCTTCTGTAGGTGCCCGGAGAGCTTCGCGTGCATCTCTGCCCAAAGCTCTACGACCTGGGACGTGTAGGGAACCACGACGAAGGACTTGAGCCGCCTGCGCAGATCCTCTATGCGACGAGCACCCCACCGTCGACGGTGGGCGTTGGCGAGCAGCTCACCGTACGTAGCGAAACTCACGGCCTGCTCGTGACCTGCGGTGAGGCTAATGAACGCCCTGCCATGATCGGCTCCCATCAGCCAGTAGCTCACGACGTCCGTGTCAATGAGCAGTGGCCCATTGGGGACGTCCTCCGGCCTCATTCGGCGAGAGCCGCGAGGAATGCGGCTCGCTCATCGTCCGTCAAATCGGTCATCCCTAGCTCGGCCGCGTTGACCCAGCCGTCCGTTCCTTGTGCTGTCTGGAGTCCAGCAAAGGTCTGGGGCTCCCAGAACGAGTCAACGTCAAGCTCCAGTTGGGTGCTTCGGGAGACTGCGCGCAGGTCGACGCTGGTAGCCTGCGCTGTCCGAGGGTGGTAACGCACGTAGCCCTCAAGATTCGCGCGGGAGCGCAGTGCCTCCTGAATCTGGTCAGCAAGCTCGGAGGAGAAGTTGACTGCTACAGCGTCGCCGCTGGCAAGACGCAACCGAGCGGTGTGGCTTTCGAAATCTGCCTCGAAAAGCACCCCGGTCAGGGTCTCATCCCTGCTCGTGGGCACCCGGTCACCGATGCGCTGCAGGCGTTCCCGAACTGCAGCATCGATAGTCGCTTGGCGTGAAGCCTGTCCCGTCGACATCGGGGAGTCATCGATCAAGGTCATCGCTGTGTTTCGGTCGCCGATCCCTAGATCTGCGGCTAACCGAGCGACCGCGGCGGCCAGCTCCGCGTCTGTTTCCGGGCCACCGCCGGTGATCACGGCTAGCAGCCGATCAAAAGCAAGAGAACTCAGGTCCGCGACGGAGATAGGCAGCTCGTCGTCGTTTGGCTCTGCCGCTTCCGGCAAGGCGAAGACTCCGACAAAGCTTCCGCTCTGGATATCTACCATGCGAAGGCGCGCCGCGCTTTCGATAGCCTGGACGTGCCGACCGGTCCCACGCCGGGCCTTTCCGAGGACCAGGTACGCCGCGTGGGCTATGGCACGTTCAAGACCAAGAATCATGCGGGCGACGTCGGCCGCCGCGACGCGGCCGGGCTCGGCGTTGACGCCTTCCAGCTTCGCCCGGACGATCCTCATGAGCCGCGACTCCTACATCTGATCCCTGTCGTCGAGGACCTGGTGCCTCGCCATGCAGTCTAGAAGGAACCACGCAGGGTCGTGGTCCCCTGACCGACCGACGACGAGCCGAATTCGGTTGCCGGGGTGGGTGGGAGCTCTACCGTGGGCGGGGTGTTGACGCCCGCAGACCGGGCCGTACGCGCGGGACGCCGCCCGCACACCGGCTCGGTCGACGACGCGGCAGGGTGGCAGACCCTGCGTGACTATCTCAAGCCGATGAACGGCGACGGCGCTGCGGTTGAGACCGGCCGACTCACCTGACGGTTCGTCGGGCCTGTTCGGCTCGCCACAGCAGTTCGCCCTGCCCGGCGGCTGCCTCGTTGGCGGCGATCCATTCGTCGATCTCGGCCCGGTGGTCGGCGTAGTAGCGCAGCGCGACGTTGACGCTGTGCCGGGTCAGCCCGGTGCTGGCCATCATCTCGGTGACCAGCTCGTCGCCGTCCAGCTCCGGGGATGCGGCCTTGAGCGCGTGTCGCGCGGCGATGACCTCCCACACGTCGGGGCCGCCGGCCAGCGCGGCCCGCTGCCCGGTCGGCCCGTCGCGCAGCAGGATGCCGGGGTACTTCGCACCGTCGTACAGGCTCATGGGAGCTACTCCTCCTCGCCGGTAGGAAGTGCGGGTCCGTCGTCGGTGACTCCGTCGGGGAGCCGGCCGGCGGCGGCGAGCCGCTCGTACGCCCAGCGCCAGTCGTCGCAGCGGCTCCGCAGGCAGGACACGCAGACCTTGAGCGTCGGCGAGTCGGTGTGGGCGGCCAGCATGTCCCGGTAGACGGCGACGAGGTCCTCGCGGACCGGCACCGCCTCCCCGGCGGACGGCCCGCTGCTCACCGCGCACCCGCGTAGTAGTGGTGCCGGCCGTTGGCCTGCCGCTGCGGGTCGAACCGTGCCTCGAACTGCTCGGTCTGCCATGCGCGCAGCGCGTTACGCACCCGGTCGGCCTCATTCCAGGCCATCCGCAGCTCACGGCGCAGTTCGTCGACCTCGTCGGCGACCCGCTCCAGGTAGCCGTACACCTCGTCGGGGTCGAGGCCGCCGCGCCAGCGGCGCGGCAGGAACCGCATGGCGCGCACCGCCGGCCCGGTCAGCCGCGATCGCCGTACGCCGTTGCGTCCGCTGTTGCTCTGGTAGTCGCCGCCGGTCGCCGCCGTCAGCCTGTGCTGTACGGTCGCCGCGTTGCGCCTGAACACGTTGTGCCTCCTGTGGGGAGAAGATCGTGGAGAGGCGCCGGGGCGGGCGGGATCACGCCAACCGAGTTTGCAGACCTGGGAGCCGCGTTGCCGGGCACCCGCCCCGGGCCGTGCCACCACAATGCCGGGCGTACGCGGCCCGCCGGCAGATGCATTTCTGGTGCATTCCTGTTGCATTCCTGTTGCATCGCACGCTGGCCTGCGAAAACAGGTGTGCGACAACTTACCCGCATCGCCGTGGAATTTCCACGCCAGGTCCAGCGGAAAAGTTATCCACAGCCCATTGCATTGATCTTGTAGATCTGTGTGTACTACGTGCACCGTGGACATTGGTCCGACGCGACGGGAGGGCGTCCAGGTGACGGCACGGCGGCACGACCTGGTCAGGCAGCGCAGGACGGCAGGCTTCAGCCAGGAAGGACTGGCCAGGCTCCTACAGGTCGATCGCACGACGATCGCCCGCTGGGAGCGCGGTGACACAGACCCACAACCAGCGGTACGGGCACGGCTCGCCGAGGCCCTCGACCTGCCGATTGATCAGCTCGACGCACTACTCGGTGCCGCGCCGACGAATCTCGCTCTGGACAGCACCGATTCCGGCGGTACGGTGGCATTTGGGGATACCGATGGAGGTGATCTTGTGAACCGCCGTGCTTTCGCGATCAACACTGCTCTCGTCGGCCTCGGCATCGCCACACCGCTGCGCGACTGGATCACATCGCCGCAGGTGCCGCAGCACCTCGGCATGGAGCACATGCAGCAGGTCTCCGAGACGATCCTGGCCTTCCGGCGTGCCGACGCGGCGGTCGGCGGCGACAGCCTGTGCGACGTCGCTATCGCCATGCACCGCCGCCTCACCCGCTGGGAGCGCGAGGCGAGCTACAGCCGCCAGGTCGGCGAGGCCCTGCAAGACTGCCTCGGTGATCTGGAGGTCCAGACCGGCTGGCTCGCACTGGATGCCGAGCGCCGCCAGGACTCCCGCCACTACCTGCACGAAGCCTTCGTCCGCGCCCGGCTCCGTGACGACCCCCGGCTTGAGGTGCGCGCGCTCCAGCAGCTCTCGATGCTGGTGCGGGATGCCAATCCATCGGAGGCGTTGCGCTACTCTGAGGCGGCCCAGCGGATCGCCGCGCCCTGGGCCACGCCCCGTCTAAAGACCCTCCTGCACCTGCGTTCGACGCTGGCCCACGCCAAGGCGGGCGATGCATCCGGCTTCGGACGCGAGCTGGTCAAGGCCAAGACCCAGTTCGACCAAGGGCTATATGACGACGATCCCGTCTACACCGCCTTCGTCACTAATAACGAGGTCATCGCCGCCGAGGGTCTGTCGCACCTCGCGCTCGGTCGGCCCGACCGGGCAGCAGCGAGCTTCCGCCGCGAGAGTCCGGACCCGATCTTCAAGCGCAACGAGTACCTCGGCAGAGTCAACCTCGCCAATGCGCTGCACCAACAGGGCGACTCGGCTG
Source organism: Micromonospora sp. LOL_014 (assembly GCF_048060245.1). Lineage (NCBI taxonomy): Bacteria > Bacillati > Actinomycetota > Actinomycetes > Micromonosporales > Micromonosporaceae > Micromonospora > Micromonospora sp. LOL_014. The sequence goes on along the minus strand of NZ_JBHMIP010000003.1, from coordinate 143,066 downwards.
AGGCAGGAGCGATCGCGCTCAGTGCCCTGCCGGCAGTTGCCTCGCTTGAGTCCAGGCGAACCCGGCGTCGCCTGGCGTCGCTGCGTGCCGACCTCGGGCGGACGGCTCCTCACGTGCCGGCGGCTCGTGACTTCATCGAGGCATACGACGCGGCGAAGGTCGCCTGATGGCGGTTGACGGTCTCAAGCTCGACGTCTACGACGCTGACCAGGCGAAGGCAATCCTTGAAGACCTGGTCGCCGTCTACATCGAGGTCTATGACGAGCCGGCCGACGCGTTCCACGGCGAGGACCGCTACCGCCGGCAGATCAACGGGCACATGACGCTGCCGGGCTGGAAGCTCGTCACCGGCACAGTCGGCAACGAACTCGTCGGCTACGCGTACGGCTTCCCGCTGTCGTCGGACCGCTGGTGGGCCGGGCTGCTCACGCCCGTACCGGCTGGCTTCACCGCAGAGGACGGGCAGCGCACCTTCGCGATCAGCGAACTCATGGTCCGCGAGTCGTGGCGGCGGCAGGGCATCGCCCGCGCGCTGCACGACGAGTTGCTCGGCAACCGGGAAGAGTCCCGAGCCACCCTGCTCGCCGACCCGAAGAACGTCCCGGCACAGGCCGCGTACGCCTCCTGGGGCTGGCGCACCGTCGCCCAGCTCCGCCCCAACTGGGACAACTCCCCCACCTACGACGTCCTCATCCTCCCACAGCGCGAGTAGGCCGCCAGACCGTGAGCGTCTGCTCGATGGGTGAAGGTCATGAGCATCCTTGCTGACGTCGCCGCGATCGTGCGAGCCCGAGTCGCTGATCTCAACGTGGCTATCGGTGAGCTGTACACCGCTCGCTCAAAAATCGAGCGGGCACATTGGCAGATGGCCGCCGCTACGCGCGGCACTGATGATGCGGGCCTCTCGCAGGCGATCGCGGAGCTGGTCCGCTGCTCGGTGCGGGTCGATCATGGCGCTTCCCTCGTCATCCACACGACCGAGAACCTCGCGTACTTCTTCACAACGATGCTGGGATTCCCGCTATCCGCCGACGGCAGCGGTCGCCCGCTACAGCAGCCCGAGTACCTTCGCCCGGATGCTGTGCCCACCTGGGTGCAAGCCGATCTGGAGCGGACGACAGGTCCGGGCGCGGGCGCGCCGGGTCTCCGGCGGGATGACAAGATCAACCAGTAGCCGCGGTTGAAGTCAGCGGTCGAGCATGTCGAGGGCCACGCTGCAGCTTTCATGCGCCGCGCGGGCGCACCAACGGAGGCGGTCTTGGTCGTCAGCCAGCCGCCTTGCCCTGGGCCGTACGGCTGCAACGCGGTCCTGCCGGCCCTCCTACCCGTAAACTCTCGTCTAACCGTCTACCTCGCGAGTGCGGATGGCCAGGCCCGGCTCTGGAAGACCTATATCGGCACCGGGGAAGGAACAGTCACGTGACGACGTACGAGGTTACCTGGCTGGGGACGGGCCACGCCGTCGTGACCGACCCCTCGCAGATAGACGAGGTGCTTGGTCCACTACAAGAGGCCGGACAGCCCTGCGTGGTCGATGTTTTTCGTTACCGTGACGGCAGGCCGGACGGTGGCGTCCAAGTCGGGGTAGGTCATGCGCACCGGTCGTTCGTGCTCTACTTTGGCGAGCCAGACGGAGGGTACGCGGTCGAGCCTGGTATTGAGCCCTGGGGTTGTGACATCGAGTTCAGCTATGGCGGCCAGCCCACCGGCTACGATCCCTCCGAGACGCGGATCACGCCTGGTCGGGCTATTGCGCTCGTCCGCCAGTTGGTCGCTACGGACAGTCGCCCAGCCGGTGTGGATTGGGATGAAGGCGTCGATTCCAACGCCACTCCGACCGACGTCCAGTGGGAATCATTAGACGCCTGATTCAACAGAACAAGACCTACAGTAAATACTTATTGGCCGCACTGGAGAAATTGGCGAGAAAAACGAATTCTTGTTCCCACAAAGCTCCCAATCGGCTTCAAGCCGACAGCCTGAAACCTGTCGTCGATGCACGACACGCAGCAAGCCGGTCTGGTCCTTGCAGGATAGGCAGCCACGTCCCCGCATACGACCGTGGCACAACGGCCCAGCCTCATCAGTGATTGGCTCCCTCTGCGGAGTGGCGCGGGACTTGGCCGGGTGAGGGGTCGAGCGGGGTTTGGTACGGCGTACCGGTGCGGATGGCGTCGGCCATCGCGTCGTAGCGCTCCAAGATCAGGCGCTTCGTGCAGAACTCGCCGTGTGCCCTCTCGTCCTTCTCCCGGACGACCTTGAAGGTATCCATGATGTAATCGACGTCATCCCGATCCACCCCATACACATGGAAATAAGCAGCATCCAGTTCAGCTCGTATTATCGCTCGACGCTCCGGTATCCAACGGAATGGCGGCCCATCATCCCCAGCCTCCCTTGCAAACTGCTGGAGGTCGTAAGCAGTGTAGGTCAGCTCAAGGACGCGGGATGCAAACCACTTGTCTATTGTTTCTTTCGCAAGCCATGGAACTACAGAATCGCACCACCCCCGTGGCATCACCGGAAGCTGCTTGATCAGATAGTAACTGGCATTCGTTCCGCTCATTTTGTTGCGCATGACGTAGTCGACGACATATGCAGACAGGTTTGCCAGGAGCTGCATAACGCCACTCGATAGAATAACTACGAATGCGGAGTCGCCGACGGCCGCGAGCGGAGTGAGGAAGCTGATCAGCGTCCGTTCATCAGTTGATCTTGCGATCCTGCGCCAGCATAGTAGTGTTCCATTTGATCCTGAACCAACCCTGTCGAGAACCTCGGATCTCATCACCCAGTAGCGTGGCAGCGGCAGCCGCGTCGGATCGTCATGATCGGCGTCGGTGAAGCGGGGCAGCGTCCCGACGTTCAACTGCGCCTGCGTCGCACCCTCGTACGTACCCAGCCGGTGGTCGTAGGAGTGAGCCATCTTCGCCTCGTACAACGGCACCATCCGCTCGTCGCCCCGGACGAAGTGGTTGCCCTCCAACACCCAACCGTCGCCGACCAGCTCGTCATAGCCACGGAACAACCCCGAGTCGTTGGCCATGTGCAGCATCGCCAGGAACGACACACCCCACGGGTTACCGTCCGGACGGTCCTCGCGCCACAACACCGGCACCCGCCGGTAGATCCCCAACGTGATCTCCGCGTCCCGCCGGGACAGAAACACCGGACACGTCCCCGTGTTCGGGTTCAACAGACCGATCTCCTCCGGCGACAACACGTACGCCCGCCGCTCGATCTGATCCACCTGCCGCACCCGGAACACCAACGACACCCGATCGACCGGCCGCCGCACACCCGCCACCGTCAACAACGAAAACCGAAACGAGTGATGCACTCCCGGAAAGACCCGGTCCTCGTTCTCGAAGTCGAACAACGACACCAGACTCCGACGACGTACCAGATCCTTGAAGAAGTCCTGGGTGGTCGCATCGGTGGCGATCCCGGTCGGGACGATGATGCCGACCTGGCCGCGCGGGTGCAGGACCGTGCGGGCCGTCTCGGTGAAGACCGAGTAGGTGTTGATGTCGCCCTTGCCGGTCAGCGGGTAGCGGCCGGAAGCCCGTAGCAGGTGGCTGACCCCGTCCGCTTCGTGCAGGGCGGCGATCCAGTCGGCGTACAACGCCTGCCGGGCCGGGCGCTCGTCGGTGGCCAACTCGGCGATCAGCTTCTTGCGCGCGGCGGCGTTCGCCGCACCGGAGATCGCCTCGTCCTTGTCGGCGAAGAACTCCTGCTCCTGCAGCTTCACCCGCTCCCACGGCGGGTTGCCGAGGACGCAGGAGAAGCCGCCCTGCCAGCCGGTGGCGTCGTTGACCGGGCCGTGGTCGGGCACCCGGAAGATGTGCGGGAACTCGATGTGCCAGTGGAAGAAGCGGAACTGCCGGTGCAGCCGCTCCACCTGGTCCTCGACCGCGGCCAGCTCCAGTGATGCCTCACCCTTGCCAAGCCGCTCCAACACCGCCTGCGTGATCGCCGTACCCCGGGAATCTGGGGTTTTGGCCTGCACGAACGCGGCGCACCAGGCGTCCGCGACCAGCCGGGCGTGGCGTCGCTCCTGCTCCAGGACCTGCGCCCGCTTCGCCTGCACGTGCACGTCGGCCAGCGACCCCGGCTCGACCCGCGTCAGCTGGGCGGCCTCCTCGGCGAGCGTGGCGTTGCCGACCTGGACGCCGCCGCTCCACAACAGCTCCGTCTGGCCGCCGGCCTCCGCCGCGTTCTGCTTCTTCAACGCGGTGGCGACCTTCTTGTCGTCGCCGGTCAACGCGGTGAACGCCGCGTCCGGGATGCCGTCGGCCAGCAGCCGGGGCGTCACCCCGAGCAGCGAGTTGCCGACCCGGATGTTGGCGTCCAGGTAGCCCAGCGGCCGGCCCGGCTCCATCGCCTCCAGCCACAGCGACACCTTCGCCAACTCGGCGGCCATCTCGTTGACGTCGACGCCGTAGATGCAGCGGCCGATCACCCGGCGCAGCGCCGAGCGGACCGCCAGCGGCGTCGGCTCCAACTCGTCGGTCTCCTCCGCGGCGACCCGCTTCGCGATCCGCCGGGCCGCCGCGATCAGGAAATGCCCCGACCCACACGCCGGGTCGCAGACCGTCAACTCCAGCAGCGCCGCCACCCGCTCCGGCGCGGTCGGCCGGTCGCACGCCTCGTCGATCAGCGGATCCAGCGACGACTCCAGCAGCGACTCCACCAGCGACGACGGGGTGTAGTAGGAGCCGGTGGTCTTGCGTTCGTTGCCGGCCAGCCGTTCCGTGCCGAACCGCCACGCCGACGCGTCCCAGCGGGGCCGCAGCTCCAGCAGCGACTCGTAGACGCTGCCCAGCTCCTCCGCGCCCAGGTGGCGGAAGTCGACCCGCTGCCGGCCGCCGCCGCGCCGCTGCGGCAGCACCGCCAGCGCCTCCACCGCCTCCAGCAGATGCCGGTTCGACAGCTTCGCCGCCGCCAACGGCCGGTCCAGCGGACCCGGCTCGAACAGCCCGCCGATGCCCGGCAGACCCAGCCGGGGCTGGCCCGCCTCCCGGCCCAGCGAGTCGAAGACCAGGCGGACCGCCTCCCACAGGTCGCCGTGGCGGGAATGCCGCCGCCGCACCGCCAGGTCCCGCAGCCGGGCCGCCGAGAAGAACGTCGCGTAGCGGCGCCGGGTCGCCGCGTCCGCCTGCGGATCCAGCAGCGAATCCCGGTCCTCGGCGACGAACCAGAACAACAACCGGTAGATCACCCGCAGCAGAGACCGTTTCACGTCCTCCAGGCGCAGCGTCGCGTCGGCGACCTGGCCGCGCAGCGCGGCGTTCTCCGGATGGGTCAGCAGCCCGGTGCCGAGGATCTCCAGCGCCCGTTCCACCCCGTCGCGCAGCTGCTCCAACGCGCGTTCGCCCTGCTTGGCACCGGCCGCCCGCCACTGCTCCAGCACACACGACGCCGGCCCGGCCGCCGGATCGGCCGGACGCATCCGGGACGCGTGCGCCAGCCGGTACAGCAGCACGAAATCGGCGAACAGCTCCCCGTCGAAGATCGCTTCCAGGTCGAACTCGATCGACGCCGAGCCGACCAGCGTCGTCGAATCCCGCAGCAGCCGCAGCTTCTGCCCGTTGGACAGCACCGCCCACAGGTGCCGGTCGCTGCGGTTCAGCAGCTGCTGCACCATCGAATGCGGGGCGGCGCCGGCCGCGCCGCGCACCCGCGCCGTCCGCCGGTCCAGGTCCACCCCCCAGCCGAGCAGATGCACCGGTACGGCGTCCCACCGGTGCGACACCGGGAACGTCAACTCGTCGACGGCGATCCCACCGGTCACCGGCGTCAACGGGTCGAAACCCAGCTCCCGCAGCAGCACCAGCAGCCAGCGTTCCCGGGTCAACCGGGCCGGTGCGCCGTCGCCGGCCCGCTCCCGCTGCCGGCTGAAGTCCCGCCACACCTCCTGCAGGTAGGCGAACGACCGGTTGGCGTAGCGGCGCACCGACTCACCCGACTGCAGGCCGTACGCGGCCGGATCCATCCCCGGCAGCTCCCGGTCGCCGTGGCCGATGCGCTGCAGCAGACCACCGGGCAGCAGACCGCCGTCGACCCGTACCGCCGGATAGATGCCCGCGCCGCTCATCACTGCTGCCCTTCGGGAAGGTAGAGGTAGACGCCGAGCACGTCGGCCGGTTTCTGCGCGGTCACCGTGACCTGCCGGCGGACCCGCTGCCCGACCGCCTCCCGGACCCGCAGATGCGCGGCCCGCAGCCGGTCGGCGAGCTCGTCGGCGGTGGCCGACAGATGGTCGGTGACCGCGTCGAGCTGGCCGACGACCCGGGTCAGCAGCGGTGTCGCCGTGTCCGGCAGCACGTTGCCGGTCGGGGTCGCCGACAGCAGCGCCGCCGTCTCCTCCTCGGTCAGCCACTCGGCCGCCCGCGGGGCACCCCGGAACGCCAGCACCCGCGCCTCCTCGGCGACCATCGGACGCGGCTCACCGCCCGCCGCCGCGCCGGCCGGCAACGTCAGATGCAGCCGGAACCGCACCAGCAGCAGCGTCGTGCGTTTCGACACCGCAGCCGTACGCATCACCCCGGCCCGCCGCGCCGGCCGCTTCTCCGCCGACAGCTTGTCCGCCGGCAGCGACGGATTCAGCGCCGACTCCAGCACCTGCCGGGCCAGCGCCGACACGTACGGGTCGGTCCGGTCCAGATGCGCCGCGCCCGGCGGCGTCGGCAGCTCACGGCGCAGCTGCAACACCCCGGCCTTGCCCTGCCCCGCCTTCGTCGGCCGGGACGGGAAGGCGTCAGTGACCTGGCCGGGCAGCCCGGCCAGGTCGGCGTCGAACCCGTACGGCCGCTCGACCACGTCGGCGCCGAACGCGGCCAGCGCGGTCGCCGCGAACTCGGCCACCTCGGCCGGAGTGCCCAGACTGGCCCGGATCTCGGCCAACTCGTCGGCCACCTCGGCCGGTTTGATCGCCCGCTGGGCGTACTTGGTGCGCGACTCCTTCTCCCGCTCGGCCGCCGAGTCCCACTGCCGGTGCAGCTCCTCCCGAGGGCCGGCGGCCAGCGCGTCGATGGTCAACTGCTCCGGCTGCTCCGGCGCCACCAGCAGCTCGTGGGCGATCGTCTGCAACACGTCGTCGCTGGCGTCCGGCACCGGCACCGAAATGCCCAACGTTTCGCGGATCCGGTTGTGCTTGCGCAGCAGCACCTTCAACACGATCTCGTCGATCCGGTTGTCCGCGCCGTAGATCATCACCGCGCGTACCGTCGGGGCGACCTGGCCGAACCGGTCGACCCGGCCTTCCCGCTGCTCGTGCCGGGTCGGATTCCACGCCAGGTCGTAGTGCACCACCGCCTGGAACCGTTCCTGCAGGTTGACCCCCTCGGACAGGCAGTCGGTGGCGACCAGCACCGGGCGGCGGCTGGTGTCGGCGGTCAACTCGGCGATCCGGGCGGCCCGCTCCTCCGGTGGCAGCGCCCCGGTGACGCAGCCGACCGCGAAGTTACGGCCCAACGCCGCCTCCAGCCGCTGCGCGACATACTCGGCGGTGTCGATGTAGCGGCAGAACACCACCGGGTTGAAGCCGTCGCCGAGCAGCGTCTTGACCTCCTTGACCAGCAAGGTCAGTTTGGCGTCGCCGGCTCCGGCCAGCGCCTCGGCGCGCCGGGCGAACTCCCGCAGCCGGCGCTGCTCGGCGCTGCCGCCGCCACTTTCTGCTCCTGGGTCCGCGCCCGGGGTCGCGTCCGCCGACTCCTGGGTCTCGTCGTCGGGCAGGTCCAGCACCGCCGCCCGGCCCAGGTTGTCCGCGTCCTCGGCGCTGTCGGCGTCGGCGTTCGCCGCCCGGGTCCGCAGCGTCGCCGCCGCAGCGGCCGGCGACGACGCCAACGCCCGCAGCAGCGCCAACGCCGACCAGTAGCGCACCCGCTGGTGCACCTGCCCACCGAGCGGATCCCGCACCACCTGCCGGGCGTACGCCACCACGTCGTCGAACAGGTCGCGGTACTCGCCGGACAGCCGGTAGGCGCGCTCGGCGGTGTGCCGGTCCTCCGGGAACGGGGTGTCCTCCAGGAAACCCCGGATGTCGGCGCGGCGACGCTGCACGAAATGCCGGGCCAGCCGCTCCCGACCCGTCACCTGGTGGAGATCCACCGTGGCCAGCTCCGGATCCAGCAGCCCCAGCAGGTTGCGGAACCCGGTGTCCTTGCCGCTGTGCGGCGTCGCCGTCACCAGGATCAACTGCCGGGCCGGGTCGGCGGCCAACCGGCGTACCAACTCGTAGCGCAACATCCGGAACTTGCCGGCCCGCCGGTCGTCGTCCGGCACACAGCCGTGCGCCTCGTCGACGATCACCAGGTTGGGGCAGCTGCGGACGAACTGCTCGCGCAGCTCCGCCCGCTTGATGAAATCGGTGGAAACCACCACGTGCCGGTAGCGGTCGAACACCGAATCGGTCGAGCCGACCAGCGACGCCTGCAACCGGCGTACGGTGCCCGGCAGCACCAGCTCGGCGGCGATGCCGAACTTGGCCGCCAACTCCCGCTGCCACTGCTCGGCCAACGCCGGGCTGCACAGCACCGCCAGCCCGTCCGCGTCACCCTGGGCCAGCAGCTCGGCCGCGATCAACCCACTTTCGACGGTCTTGCCGATGCCGACGTCATCGGCGATCAACATCCGCACCGGATCCTGACGCAACGCCATCAGCAGCGGCACCAGCTGGTACGGCCGGGGCTCCACCGCCACCGCGCCCAACGACCGGAACGGCCCGCCGGAGGAGCGGAACCCGATCCGCAGCGCCGTCCGCAGCAGGCCGGCCCGGCTGGCGTTGCCGGCATCGGTCGGATCCGGGTACGCGAACGTCGCCGACCGGACCTCCTCCACCTCCGGCAGCACCGCCGCGCGTTCGTCGTCCGCCCCGCCGAGCGGACGCAGCACCAGCACCTCCGGCTCCGACTCGGGCAGCACCACCCACTCCCGGCCCCGCGCCGTGACCAACGTCCCCGGCTCGAACCGCTGCGCCGCCACCGTCACGCACTGCCTCCCTGCCGCCGCCCGAACACACCGGGATACCGATCCACCACGCCCTGCCAGTCACCGGCGGTCACCCGGATCGGGGTCCAGCCGGCGTCGATCACACTCTCCTCGGCGTCCACGTCCCGCCCGGCGCATGGCTGCGCGCCCGGCTCGTCGACGAAAACCACCGCCCGCTGCTGCCGGTAGGTCAGATCCGGGCTGGCCCCGGCGACCGGTTCCGCCACCGGATCCGGCCCCCGGTACGACTCGCGCGCCAGCCAGGCCACGAACTCGGCAACCGACCCGCCGACGCTACCGGCACCAGCCGGCCCGTCGCTGCCCACTGGTGGGCAGTCGCCGCCCGGCGTCCGGCCGGTCGCCGGCTGGTCGGTCGCCGGTCGCTCAGCCGTCGCCGCCGCCGACGCGAACGACACCAACAGCTGCGCCACCAGGTGCCGGTTGATCCGCCGGTGAAACCCCTGATTCGAGTACGACAACAGACAGTCGTAGCAGCCCTGGACACAGTGGTCGGCCCCGGCGTCCGGCTGGTCCACATCGACACCGGCCGGGTCGAAGTGCGCGATCTCCAACGCCTTCGCCGCCACCCGCGCGACCGCGTACGGCTCCTCGACCAGCCGACGCAGCACCCCCGCCCCGCCCTCGGCGCTCTCGATGAACAACATCCGGCCACGGTCATCCGGATCCGGCAGCAGCTCACCGGTCAGCTCCGAATCCTCCAGCTGGAAATGCGCCTCGATGCCGCGTTCCACTGCGTACAGCAGGGTCACCGCCATGTCGTCGGACACCCGCTCGGCCAACCGCAGCACCAGAATGTTGCGCCGGTCCTGCACGTACGGAATCACCCGCTCCGGCGCGGCCACCTTGTCGATCCCCGTGATCGCCGCCTCATCCGAGGTCAGCTCCTCGTCGTCGGCCCGGTTCTTCTCCGTCGCCTTACGCTCGGACAGCCAGTCACCGGTCGCCGGATCCAGGAAGAAGCCCCGGACGCTGGCCTCCTTGCGGCGGCGCAACCCCAGATTGGCCCGCCGCACCGTCGCCGCGTCGCCGTAGACCAGCTCAGCCAGCGGGCTGCCGTCGGCGGTGGTCACCGTCGCCGTCAACCGGCCCGGCCGCCGACCGTGCTCATGGAAGCGGTACGACGTCTCGATCTCGAACAGCGACCGACGCCGCTCCTCCTCATCCGACGAGATCCGCTCCCGCCGCTGCGTACGGACCGTGTACAGGCGCAGCAGATTGGTGTCCGTCGCACCCAGCCCCTGCCCGCAGTTCACACACACGTCCCAGCCGACCTCGTCGTCGTGCAGATGCCCGCACTCGGCGCACCGCCGCGCCGACGAGGTCAACACCCCGTCGGCGTTCGACGCCACCTGATGCAGCTGCACGCCGCGCACCAGGTAGCGGGCGCCCTCGTGGTAGATCAACGCACCCGGGCCGAACTCGCTGATTCCGATGAACCGGGGTCGGTGGATGTAGTCGCCCTTGCGCCCACCGGCCAGCCCCGGCACGTACGCGGCCAGCGGCAGCCGGGGGAACGAATAGCCGGGCAGGAAGCCCTCCGACGCCAGGTAGCGGAACGTGTAGAAGTCGGTCTGCGGCTCGTCGGAGTCCTCGTTGGCCAACAGGTTCAGCTGCACCCGGGCGTCGTTGGCCCGCCGGCTCGCCTCCTCACGTGCCTTGCCGGTCACATTGGTGTCCACCGCCCGACGGTTCTGCACCTCGTACTCGCGCAGCGCCGCCTGGTAGAGCTGCCGCCAGCGGCCCAACGCCGCGTCGAACTCGTCGTACGCCTGCTCCACCGTGTCGGCGACCCAGCGGTCCCGCCACCAGGGTGCCCCGGCAAGCGCCCCGCCTGGGGTCCCGCCGAACGCCCCGCCGACATCGCCGGCCAGGACCGCTTCCGCGCGGGCCAGCGTCCGCTTACGGGCATCGTCGTCGCGCAACTTGCGGACGAACTCCGGCCGGATCCGCAGCGCCGGGGCCTCCCCACCGGTCTCCAACAGCCGCACCAGCGAACTGGGCAGCTCGGCCCCGGTCTCGGCCAGCCAGATCGCCTGCACGTGTGACCGCACCAGATCCTCGTTGGCCAGATCGAGCCGGGGCGCCTGCACCGCACCACCGACCATCAGCTGCGGGCGTCGAAAATAGAACTGGTCGTGTGCGTTGCCCGTCGAGCAGTAGGTGACCACCAGCGCCGGCTGCCCGGACCGGCCGGCCCGCCCGGCCCGCTGGGCGTAGTTGGCCGGCGTCGGCGGCACGTTACGCATCGCCACCGCGTTGAGGTCCTTGATGTCGACGCCCAGCTCCATCGTCGGCGAGCAGAACAGCAGCGGCAGCGCCGCTTCCTGGAACTGCTTCTCCCGCTTCTGCCGGTCCGCCGCCTCCACCTGGGCGGTGTGTTCCTTCGCCTGCAACCCGGCCAGCAGATGTGAAGTGTCCCGGTACAGGTCCCGGAAGAAGGTGTTGACCCGGGCACCGGCCTCACCGGAGAGCACCTTGCGGACCCGGTCCTCCGCGCCCACCGTGCCGTCCCCGGCCTGCCAGATCAGCGCGTCCGACTTCAGCCGGTAGCCGCTGACCAGGTCGTCGCCGTCCGGCGGCACCTCGATGACCAACGTGGCCTCGGCCAGCACCGCCAGCAGGTCGCGGATCATGTCCTGCGCGTCGGCGACCGTGCAGCCGTCCTTGCCGTACTGGCGGATCAGGTACTTGCCGAACGCGCCCCGGCCGGACAGGTGCAGGTGCAGCAGTTTGCGCCGCTCACCCTTGCCACTCGGCTTCGGGAAGGCGACCCCGGCGACGACCGCCCGCTCCCGTTCACCCAGCTTCCACGGCTCGGCCAGCTGCTGGCGGGACAGCTGGTCGATCTCGTTGAAGCCGCTCTCGGTCAGGCACCGTACGTCGATCGCCAGGTTGCGGCGCAGCTCGTCCAGCAGCGTCGAGGCCACGTCGTGGCGGCGTTCCGGTTTGTCGTCGCGCAGCAGATGGTGGCTGCGCGACCAGATCTCCTCGTCGACGGCGACCTCGTCGAGATAGCGGTAGCCGATCCGCAGCAGGCCGGTCTGCTCCAGATTCGGCATGGTGACCCGCCAGCCGCGTTCCAGATCGAGGTAGAGCCGGTAGTTGACCACCTCGCGCAGCGCCCGCCAGATCTCATCCTTGCCGTACCGCACCTCCGGTGTCCGGGCGAACTGCCCCAGCTCCAGTCGCAGCGCCTCGGTGACCCGCTGCGCCACCCGTTCGTGGGTCAGCCCGTCCGGAGTTGCCGCCACCGCCCGGTAAAGCGCACCGCGCAGCTGCACCACCTGGACGAAGTCGTTGAAGTGGCCGGCCTGCAGCGAGGCGTCCTGCCGGTTGTCGACGAAGGCGAGCAGCTTGCGGGCCTCCGCCGGCAACTGCGGGGCGGCCCGCAACGCGCGTACCACGCTCGCCCCGACCACCGACAACGCCGAACTGCGGCCCTCGACGGACAGCTTCGCCAGCTGGGCGAAATCCTTGCCGCGCTGGCGTTCGTAGGACACCTGGCAGCGCAGACAGAACCGGAACGGCGACGAGATCCAGGCCGCCGGCACCCCCTGCCCCGGTGCCTGCTCGGTGCCCATCGGGTCGAGATACACCAGCTCCGGCAGGTGGCGTTCCTTCGTCGGGGCCACGATGGTGCGGCCGTCGTCGGCCAACAGCGTCCACGAGTACGGCAGCCGGGCGTCGCTGAGCACCGTGTCGAGATCCGCCGGCCACGGCTGGTCGTCGCTGATGTAAAGGTAGCCGGCGTCACCGGTGGCCGACTCCACCTCGCTGCCCGCCTCGAAGCCGTGGTCGGCGCGCCGGACGATCAGATAGTCCTGGCCGCATTCGCGGCAGAAGGCCAACGGCACCAGCGCCTTCGCCTGGTCGACCGTGCTGGTCGGGGAGAGCGCCTGGTAGCGGCTGGTCACATGCCGCACCGACGGCGGCTCGATCGTGGTGTAGACGTTGTCGCCCTTGGACAGGAACTGGTGCAGCCGGAACGCGAAGAACGGCCGCCCGGTCCCCGGGTCGTCGAGCCCCGCACCGGCGGCCAGCACCGCCTCGATCGCGGTGGCGCACTCCCGGCCCGGCACCCCGGTCAGCCCGGCGAGCAGATCCGCGGCCTGCGGGACCGTCCGGGGCCGGCGCAGCCGCACCGGCCGGCCGGTCGCCGGGTCGGGCTCCACCCCGAACGCGCCCTCGACCCACGCCGCCAACGGATCGGTACGTAACCCGTCGACGTCCGGCCGTGGCGGCTCGACGGCGGCCCACCGCAGGACCCGGCCGCGAAGACCGGCGGGGTCCGCGCCGGCACCCGCCGGCACCCCGGTGGCCGGTGCGCCACCGGCCGGCGCTCCGGTGGCCCGCTCCAGCGTCTCGACGATCACGTGGCCGGGGTCGACGGTGGTGCCGAACAGCCGGCTCGCCACCTCGGCCACCTTGATCCGCTGGTCGGCGCCGGTGGTGTCGGAGGCCATCGTCGCCGAGGTGCCGACGCACTGCACCTGCGGCGCGGCGAAGGCGTCCCGGGCCCGGCGGACCAGGAACGCCACGTCGGCGCCCTGCCGGCCGCGATAGGTGTGCAGCTCGTCGAGGACCAGGAACCACAGGCCACGGGCGGCCCGGGTCAGCGGCCCACGTTCGGCGTGCCGGGTCAGCACCAGTTCCAGCATCACGTAGTTGGTGAGCAGGATGTCCGGCGGGTCGGCGAGGATCCGCCGCCGCTCCTCGGTGTTCTCCTGCCCGGTGTAGCGGGCGAACCGCACCGGCGGGGCCCCGCCCGGCAGGCCCCAGCTGAGGAACTTCGTCAGCTCGTTGAGCTGGCTGTTGGCCAGCGCGTTCATTGGATAGACGATGATCGCCTTCACCCCGGGCCGGTAGGTGCCGTCGGCCTTGGCCCGCAGCACCCGGTCGACGATCGGCACGATGTACGACAGGCTCTTGCCGGAACCGGTGCCAGTGGTCAGCACGTAGCTGTGCCGGTCCCGGGCGATCTCGATCGCTTCCCGCTGGTGCTGGTGCAGCCGCAGCGGCCGCGCCCCCGGGTCGTCCGGCTGGCGCTTGATCCGGAAGATCCGCTCGTTGTCGGGGTGCAGCAGGCCCTGCTGCACCAGCTCGTCGACCCTGCCGCCGGAGGCGAAGTTGGGATTGAGCGACAGGAACGGTGCCGGCCACTGGTAGCCCAGGGCGGTCAACTCCGCGAGGTGTTCGGCGATCTTCGGGTCGCGGGGGTCGACGAAACTGGACGTGAACTCCTTGTAGTCCTCGATGAGCTTGTCGCGTACATCGAAGACGTCCACCGCTGCTCCCCGGCCCGGCACCACTGACAGTCCGTCGATTCAATCACCGCCCGGGTACGCACGGTAAGTCCCGCCATCTGGTGCATTTCCGACCCGATCATCCGACTCGGCAACGCCACCCGGTTGATCCACTCCAGGTCACCGGTCCGCCGCAGGGCCAGTGTCACTTGTAAGTCGTATGATTTTCCTATGATTACCACAGTCAACCTGCCGGACGATCTGCACGCGCGGCTCAAGCAGATCGCTGAGACCGAGCACCGGTCGGCCAACGCCACCATCGTCGTCGCGATCGAGGAGTACGTCGCGAGGCACAGCAAGCGCTCCAAGGTGCGTGGGTTGGCCGCAGACGTGGCCGAGCGCCACCGCGAACTGCTCGACCGACTGGCCCAGTGACCGTCCACCTCGACGTCGAAGACCTGCTGGAGATCGGCTCGATCGTCTTCGGCACGCCAGTCAAGGTCCGCGACTACGGGCTGCTCGCCTCCGCCGCCGCCCGACCGACCACGATCGTCTTCGGGCAGGAGGCCTACCCCGACCTCGCAGGAAAGGCAGCCAGTCTGCTGCACTCGATCTGCGGCAACCACGCACTCGTCGACGGCAACAAACGCCTGGCGTGGGCCGCCGCGCTGGTCTTCATCAACCTCAACACCGGGACGCCGATCCCGGACGTCGACGTCGACCGCGCTGAGGAATTCATGCTCGCGGTCGCCGACGGCACCCTGCACGAGGTCGATGCGATCGCCGCAGAGCTGCAACGGCTCGGGCTCCTCGATGCACTCAACTCGTGATCGTGAGCGCCAGCAGGCCCTGGTCCAGCCCGATCAGTAGCGTGTCGTCGACGGTGCAGCAGGCCAGCGCTGGATGGAGCACGGGAATCGTGCGTACCGCGCGAGCGGTCGGTGGGTCCCAGACCCGGACGGTGCGGTCGTGGCTGGTCGAGGCGAGCAGGTCACGCCCACCCACCCGGACCAGGCTAAGCCCGGTCACCGGCCCAGTGTGCCCGGTCAGCCAGTGGATCGGCTGACCCAGCTCGGCGTCCCACAACCGGATCGTGTGGTCCGCGCTGGCCGATGCCAGCGCCGGACGGCCGGCGACCACGAGCCCGCAGAGTGCGTTCACCGCGTCCTGATGCCCCTGCTGCGACCAGAGCTGCGTGCCGTCGGTGTCCCAGAGCATGACGGTGCCGCTCTTGTCCGCGGAGGCGAGCAGCTCGCCGGCCGGCCCGGCGACCGTGGCCAGCGTCGTCACCCAGGCCAGGGTCACGTGCCCGAGTAACACCTGGCGCACGTCGCCCGAGTACGGACGCCACAGCCGGACAGTCTGGTCGTCACCGGCAGAGGCCACCAACAGCTCCGCGTCGTGCCGCACCGGGCAGACGGCGGCGACGCGCTCGTAGTGGCCGTTCATCTCCCCCTGCAGTGTCCCGTCCCGCGCGTCCCACAGCTTGACGGCTCGATCATCGCCAGCGGTCAGGATGCGCGGCTCCTCCTCGTCGGGTACGACACACAGCGCATTGACCGGGCCGTCCGACGCCCGGAACTCGCGCAGTTGGGCACCGGTGACCGCGTCCCAGATCCGTACCTGCCCGTCCAATCCGGCGGATGCGACCAGCCGGCCCTCGGCGCCCGGCACCGGGCACACCGCGGTCACCGCCCCGATCCGGTCGTGCTCGGCGACCGCTCCCGGCGGTCCACCGCCCGGGTCCCACAGTCGCACGGTGCCGTCGTCGCCGGCGGTGGCGAGCATCCGGTTGTTCGCCGTCGGCAGCTCGCAGACCGCCCGGATCCAGCTGGCATGCCCGCGCAAGCTCGGTCGGGGGATCCAGGTCTGCTGCGGGGCGCCGGTCGGCACCTCCCACATCCGGATCAGTCCGTCCTCACCGGTCGAGACCAGCAGACAGCCGTCACTGGTATCGACTGTGCACAGATCGGTCAGCGGACCTCCGGTTCGCAGGACCTGGACGCACGCCCCGGCCACGGGATCCCAGATTCGCACCGTGCCGTCATAGCCCGCCGAGGCGAGCAGGGTACGGCCGGGGGTACGCACCGCGTACAAAGTGTTGACCCAGCCGAGGTGACCGGTGAGGACTCCGGTCGGCTCCCCACCGGTCGCTGGGTCCCACAGCCGCACCGTGCCGTCGTAGCCGGTGGAGGCGAGCAACTGTCGGTCCCCGACAGGAACGTGGGTCACCGCCGTCACCCAGCCGGTGTGCCCGCTCAGCACATGGCCCGGTCTGCCCGTGCCCGGATCCCACAACCGCACCGTCCGGTCGTCACCGGCGGAGGCGAGCAGGTCACCGTCGGGCATTGGGATCGCGCAGATGTTGCGTACCCAGTCGCCGTGGCCACGCAGCTCGTGCCGGCGGTGCCCGGAACGCGGGTCCCACAGGCCGATGGTGCCGTCGTGGCTGGCCGTGGCGAGCAGCACCTCACCGGTGGCGAGGCGCACCGCGCAGACACCGTGGATCGTGTCGTCGTGGCCGGTGAACGTCTGCTCGGCCTGGTTGGTCAGCGGATCCCAGAGTCGCACCGTGCCGTCGTCGCCGGCCGAGGCGAGCAGCCGACGCCCGTCGATGACGATCGCCGCGACGTCGTAGACGGCCTCGGAGTGTCCGTCAAGGATGCTGCGTTCCTGCCGAGGCGGGGTGTGCGCCCAGCCTGCCCGGTACGGGGCGGCCGCCGCCGTGATCCCGTTGTCCAGGCCGTCGAGCCGGTCGACGACGGAGAACAACGCCGCCCGCTCAGCCGGTGCGGCTGCCACCGCCAGCGGGGTCCGTTGCAGGAGCCGGGCACGGGTGACGGCGAGCGGCGCCTCGGCCGCGTCCGCCACCGTGAGCAACCGGTCCAGGTGGGCGTGCAGCAGATAGTCGTCGTCGGTGAGCAGCTCGTCGACTGCGCCGGCGCCGGCCGCGTGCTGCGGCAGCGACCGCAGCAGGTAGTCGAACGCTGTGGCCCATCCGGTAGCTCGCGCGATGGTGGTCCAGTTCGCCAGCAGCCGGGCGTGGTCGTCGCGCCGCGAGGCCTGCGCGTCGCGATCGGCCAGCAGCGCGTCGTTGAGCGCCTGGTGGAACAGCCGGTACGCGGGCTGAGCGCCGCCGCCCGTTTCGACGAGGAAGTTCGCCGCCGAGGTACGCGCGAAGTCCGCGAGTTCCGGCTCGGTGACCGCTCCGCCGAGGGCTTCGATCGCGGACTGCCACAACGGCAGCGGCAGTCCCGGCGTCTCGGCGTACGCCAGGGCGGTCAACGCCAGCCGGGCCGATGTCCGACCGGCGGTCGGCAGCCCGGCCAGGTAGGTGTCCAGGGCGTGCGCCACGGTAGCGGTGAACGACACCTCGTCCGGGTCGATCGCGGTGTTGTCGCGCAGTGCGTGAGCGCGGGCGACCAGGCCAGCGACCAGGAAGTTTCCCTTGGCGAGCGCGGCGATGCGGCGGGCGAGCGGCGCGGCGACGGTCGGATCGGCGTACGGGTTGCCTGGTCGTTCGGCACCGATCAGTTGCAGCGTCGCCTGGGCGTAGTCGGCCAGGTCGGATTCGGCGAAGTACTCGGGCGCGTCCAGGTCGACGAGTTCCGCGTTACCGCCGAAGCGGCTGATCAGGTCACCGTGATCGTCAGAGCGCCGGGTGCCGATCACGATCCGCAGGCCCCGAGGGCCACAGTCACGGGCCAGGGGCATCAGGATGTCGTCGATCACCATGCGCGCCTGCGCCGGGTCGGTCGCCTCGTCGAGCGCATCTAGGATCAGGGTGAACCGGGTCCGCCGGTGGTTCAGCTGGTCACGCACGGCAGGCATCAGATCAGCCGGTACGCCGGGCAGCTCGACGGCGACGGCACGGGCGATCTCGGCGGCGACTTCGAGGGCGGTCTTGCCCTTGACATGAACCGCGCAGGAAACCGCACCGACCGGAGCTCGGACGGCCACGTCGGTGTCGGCCAGCTCCCCGCTGATCTGCTGGTCGGCGGTGGTGACGATCCGCCCGAGTACGGCTGACTTGCCGACCCCCGGCGACCCGGTGACGATCAGCGGCCGGCGGACCGGTTCGGCGCTGTCGATCCAGTCAACGATGCGGCGCAGGGCGGCGGCCCGGCCGCGGAACCGCGCGCCGCCCTCGGTGTCGACCGCGACCCCGCGTGCCCTGGGCAGCCAGTGTCGGCCAGCCTCGCCGTCGGTGGCCAGGGCCCATCCCCAGGCGGCGAGGGCGGCGTCGTCCGCGTCGGCGGCCCGCCAGGCGGACAGGGTCGCCAGCTTCATGTCCGGTAGTTGCTGGTCGGCGTAGTGCAGGGTCACGGCTTGGCCGCCGCCCTGAGCGTCGGCGGTGACAACGACGCCGACCACCGCCTGGTACTCGGATGACCAGACGGCACCGCCGCTGAACCCTTTGCTCAGCTGGGTGGCCGGCGAAGTGTGGATCATGACGCGGCCCCACCCACCGGGCTGGCCGACACTACCTTCGGCATGGCAGCCGCCGACCACGTGCGTCGGGAACCCGTACGTCCAGTAGGTACTTCCCGCCAGCGGCTTGGGGGGCAGACAACGAAGTCGGGCCGGGGTCACCGAGGCCGGCACCCGCTCCACGAGTTCAAGCATGACCAGGTCGACCTTGGCGCCCCGCATTCCGTCGTGCGGGCATCCGCCGATCCGGCGGCGGTCGAACCAGGTGACCTTCTCGGCCAGTGGAAATGAGATCCAGAGGTCGTCGTACAGCTGCCCGTCGTTGCCGAACGCGACATGGTGGCAGGTCAGCACCAGGTTGCTCTCCACAACGACGCCGGTACCGACGGGGGTGTCCTGGTGCTGCCCACGGTGCAGGGCGACCAGCCAGGAGCAGTCGTCGGGTCCTGCGGTCACCAGCCGCTCCGTCCCGGTCAGCGCCGCATCGTGGTGCCGGCGTCCGGCGGCCCACCCGGATACCAGCCGAGGGTGACTTCGAAGTTTCCTTCAGCCGCCGCCTTGGCGACCACCCAGTTGGTCGTGCCGGTCGCCTTGATGCCGAACTTCACCTCGACGGCGTCCGGGGAGACCGCCTTCACCTGGTCCAACAACACGCTGGCGGCGGCGATGGCAGGTGCGGCGGACTCCCGTACCCAGCCAACGACGTCGCCGACCCCGGCCGGCTGAAAACCAACCGGCGGATCAATCTCGACCATCGCTACCGTCTTGTCGTCGACCTGGTAGCGGACCACTTCGGACTGCACCGCACACCTCCGCTGCCCGCCAGAAACGGGCATAAGACCGCAGCCCGCGCTTTGCGGACCGCCACCCGGGTTGCACCGACCAGCCATGCTGCCTCTCACCGACGAGATTTGGCAACGGTTCTATTCATGATCACTTTCCGGCCCCTGCGAACAGGTGTTTCAGGTGACCTCCTGCCCTGCGACATTGAAGATCAACTCATCGCGGAGTGTCAGCTATCTGCGCCGCACGGACGGACCTTGCGCCGATCCGGCGGTATCGGCAGAATCGGCCAGTGCCCAGCCGCCCCCGGCCCAGCACCCATCTTCCCGGCCACCCCGAGCTATTGATCAT
This sequence comes from Micromonospora sp. LOL_014, assembly GCF_048060245.1. Classification (NCBI taxonomy): domain Bacteria; kingdom Bacillati; phylum Actinomycetota; class Actinomycetes; order Micromonosporales; family Micromonosporaceae; genus Micromonospora; species Micromonospora sp. LOL_014. The sequence goes on along the minus strand of NZ_JBHMIP010000003.1, from coordinate 123,246 downwards.
CGCCATGTCGATGCGACCGCTCACGCCCCTTGAGGAGCACCGCATGTCGGAGAAGGAACTCACCCTCGTCGAGCGGTGCGTACTCATCAACCTGATGGTCAAGGCCGCTCCACTGCAGCAGAGCTACCTGATCAACGTCGCGGGCGTCACCGGGTTCAAAGCGACCCATCGCCGCGCCCTGAAATCCCTCGGGCTGATCGAGGTGACGGAGAAGCCGATCACCCTGCACCTGACCGACAGCGGGTGGCGGGCGGCCAAGGCGGAGTTGAGCAAGGACGAGCCACCGAAGGGTGCCGGCACCGCCGGTGCGACGCTCTACACGGTGCTCGACTTCGTTCGTCGGCTGATCGACCACTCGGGCGTGCCAGCCGACGACCTGTTCCGGATGCAGTTCAAGCCCAACGAAATCGCTTCCACCACTGACCCGGCAGAGCCGGTCGCGACGCCGGCCAACGGCAGCGAAGCGAGCCAGGTCGACGCGGCCACGCGGATCCGGCGGGCGTACCACGAGCTGATCGACAAGCCCGGCGACTACGTCATGCTGGCCGCGCTGCGGGCCGCGCTCGCCGATCTGTCTCGCGACGATCTCGACGCCGCGCTGATCAAGCTCAACCAGGACCCCGACGTTGACCTGATCCCGGAGTCCAACCAGAAGTCACTCACGCCACAAAACCGTGCAGCAGCAGTGAGCATCGGCAACCAGGACAAGCACCTCATTGCCATCTCGTCATGATGACGGAGCAGGAACGGCGCGCCCTCGCCGCGCTCCGGTTCAACTGGGCACCCACCCCGGACGACGTCTGGAAGCCAGCCCCGTTTCACGTCGACGGGCTGCACCACGAAATCGTCCAGCTGGTGATGGAGAGCTTTGCCGAAGCCCACCACACGATCGACTCCAGCCCGGTGGGACTGGCGATCCTCGGGCAACGCGGCACCGGTAAGACGCACCTGCTCGGCGAGGTGCGCCACCGCGTACAGGGAGCCGGAGGCTTCTTTTTCCTGGTAAGCCTGCTGGAGGCTAGCGCCTTCTGGCGCAGCGCGGCGCTGTCGATGATAGATGGTTTCGCTCGGCCGCTGCCCGACGGTACGACCCAGGTGCGCAGCTTCCTTCTCCGGCTGGCAGACAAGATCAAGGCGCCGAGAGCCGTCCGCCGGGCCATCACCGGCGATGGTGAACTCACCCGGCATGCCCTTGATGCCTTTGTTGATCAGATCCGTAAGACCGACCGCCACATCGGCACTGAATGCCAGGACACGGCACGGGCGCTGGTTCTGTTCGCCTCGGACATCGGCACCGCGCAGGATGTCGGCCACGACTTCCTCTGCTCGAACGACGAGGAGGAAGTCGGCGCTCGGACCGACTGGGGTATGCGACGCCACCGGCGGGCTCCCCAGGAAGTGGTTCGCGACACGTCCCGGCTGCTGGCGATGGTTGGCCCGACAGTCGTCGCAGTCGACCAGATAGACCTGCTTGTCGCGCAGTCAGTGAAGTCGACCAGCCTCGAGACCCGTGGTGAGGTCGACTGGCAGGCTTCGCTGCTCCTGGAGCAGGTGGCGACCGGGTTGATGTCGCTACGGGAAACAATGCGTCGCTCGCTGTCAATCGTCTCCTGCCTGCCGCACACCTGGCAGAACATCAAGGAACAGGCCACCGACACCGTGCAGGATCGGTTCCGCGAAGCGGTACGGCTCAAGAAGATTCCGTCGCCGGAGATCGGCCGAGAGCTGGTGGAGAAGCGGTTTGGCCTGGTCTTCGACGAGCTGGGCTTCACCCCGCCGTACCCGACGTGGCCGATTCACCCGTCCGCCTTCGCTGAGGTAATCCAGTTCACGCCGCGCGAACTGCTCCGTCGGATCGACACCCAGGTGCGCTCCTGCCTGGCCGACGGGCAGGTGCGCGAGCTCGCCCACCTGCTGCTCGCGCAGTCCGGAAACGACGGCCCGGCCACGAGGTCCGATGCCGTTTCCACACCCGATCGGTCCGACAAGTCCGAGGTGCAGGGCGCCGCGCAGCCGGTGCCGGCCGAGTCCGACCAGTTCGTCAAGATCGACATCAGCTACGCCGAGTTGATCGAGTCAGCCGAGACCGCAAGCGCGGTGCAGCCGTCCAGCGAGGACCTGAGCGTGCCGGCGCTGCTACAGGCCGGGTTGACCGCGTGGATCGCCGCCCAGGGCGGATCGGCCGCTGAGTTCAGCCTCGACCCGCTGCCGTTCAGCGGCAAGCCGGCTCTGCACGCCCGGTTACGGCGGATGCTCGACGAGGAGACCGAGGACGAAGAGCACTGGTCGTTCCGGGCCGTCTGCGCCCCGCACCACATTGCGGCGCTCAACCGGATCCGCAACGCCATGACCACCGCCGGGTTGACCGAGGGGGTCACCAAGCGGCGACTCTTCCTGCTCCGCAGCGCGGACTGGTCGGCCGGTGCACGTACCCGGGAACTGCTCGACGCGTTCACCAGAGCCGGCGGGCGGACGCTTCCCTTCCCCACCGCGGACATCAGGCGCCTTGCCGCCCTGGAACGGCTGATTCAGCAGTACGGGTTGGAACGGCTGCGGCCATGGTTCGCCACCCGGCAGCCGGCCTCCACCGTCGCCTTCCTACGCGACGCGCTCGATGGCGGTGCCGACGCCGGCAGGTACAGCCATGCTGACAGTCACGACACGACGGCACCAACCGAGCCCGATCCGGCCATGCAACCGGTCGGCCCGCCGGTGCGGGCGGTCGGCCGGGCCTCCGTATCGGTGCGGCCGGCGGCTAGCGGGAACTCGTCCGCTGGTCGAGGGGGGCCCGCCGAGAAGCTGGCGGTGCCGGCCGGGATCGACCCGCCCCAGTTGACGATCGGGTCCGTCGCCGGCCGGGCGGAACCGGTCCGGATGGGCTTGGAGTCACTGCGTCGGCACACGGTGATATTCGCTGGCTCGGGATCCGGCAAGACGGTGCTGATCCGCCGGCTTGTCGAGGAGTGCGCGCTGCGTGGCGTGTCCGCGATCGTGCTGGACCCGAACAACGACCTCGCCCGACTCGGCGATGCCTGGCCGGAGCCGCCGACCGGCTGGGGTCCGGAGGATCCTGATCGGGCTGCCGCTTACCTGGCCGGCACCGACGTGGCCGTCTGGACGCCTGGGCGTCGTGCTGGCCGCCCGCTGAGTTTTCAACCGTTGCCGAACTTCGGTGACGTGCTCGACGACCCCGACGGGTTCCGCGCCGCCGTCGACTCAGCCGTCGCCACGCTCGCGCCACATGCCCGGGTCGACGGCGGCACCGACAAGGCGAGGCTGGGGCGGGCCGTGCTGCGTGAGGCGCTGACCGGGTACGTCCAGAACGGTGGCAGCGACCTGCAGGCGTTCACCGAGCTGTTGAACGATCTACCGGACGGGGTCAGCCAGCTCGACAGCGCGCCGAAGCTGGCAGCAGGCATGGCGCAGCTACTGAAGGCAGCGTTGATCGAGGATCCGCTGCTCGGCGGTGACGGCACTCCCGTCGACCCGGGCACCTTACTCACGCCGCCGCCGGGGCGACACGCCCGCGTCTCGGTGATCAGCTTCGTCGGACTGCCACACGACCACCAGCGGCAGAGTTTTGTCAACCAGTTACAGCTCGCCCTGTTCACCTGGATCAAGCGAAATCCGGCCGGCGACCGGCCACTCGGCGGACTGTTCGTGATGGATGAGGCCCAGACCCTCGCACCATCCGGCTCGGTCACCGCCTGCACCCAGAGCACCCTCGCGTTGACGTCACAGGCCCGTAAGTACGGGCTCGGTCTGGTCTTCGCGACCCAGGCCCCGAAGGCGCTGCACAATCAGATCCCCGGCAACGCTGCCACCCAGTTCTTCGGCCTGTTGACCGCACCTGTGCAGATCGAGGCGGCCCGTGACGTCGCGCGGGCCAAGGGTACCGACATCCCTGACGTCGGCAAGATGGCTACCGGACAGTTCTACGCAGCGGTGGAGGGCGCGCGGTTCGTCAAGCTGCAGGCGCCGATGTGCCTGAGCCACCACCCGCACAGCCCGTTGACGACCGAGGAGGTCGTACAACGAGCCGCTGAGCACCGGTGACCGTACCGGTGACAACGACGTTGGTTCGCGGCGGAGGACAGGCCACGCCAATCAGCGGCTGCCAATCAGCGGATTGGCAGCCGCTGACGGACTGGCAGCGGGGGTAGCCCCGGCCGGATCGGCCGAGGCTACCTTTGGACGGGACGGATCAGGTGGACGGGTCGGATCAGGCCGGCGAAAGGCCTTCGGCGAAGTCGTACAGGCTCTTGATGTCGTTGTCGAAGTACGGGCCGTCGAACTGACCATTGCCCGGGTTGTCACCGTGGCTGACCACGCTGTTGATGTACCCGTAGCCGGTCGAGTCGTTGTATTCCTGCAGCCAGGGTCCGCCGCTGGAACCGTACGTCATGTTGCAGTACATCCGGATCTGCTGACCGCCGGGGTTCCACGTGGTGCCCTGGCAGTAGTACTGGCTCTCACCGCCGCCCAGGTTGGACGGGTATCCGAGAGCGGTGACATAGACGCTGTAGCTGTAGTTCCAGCGCAGTCCGTGGCCACCGACGGTGTCGACGACCTTGGCGCCGAAGATGCCACCGTTGTTCATGATGGCGATGCCCATGTCCTCGGCGAAGCTTCCGCTGGTGATCCACGCGGTACGGGTGTTCAGGCTGTTCGCCACGAAAGTGCCGTACGGCCGCACGCCGTTGCGGTAACGCGGGACGAACTGCCAGTTGCTGTACCACTGTCCGCCAGGGCCCTGGTGGACACAGTGCCCGGCGGTCATCACCAACCGGCGCTTGCCGCTGGCGACGGTGCTGGCTGAGCAGGAGGCGGTGCCACCGGTGGGGGTGGTGAAGTAGACCTTGCCGACGGCCTGCGACTCGTTGAGCATCAGTCCGACGTCACCGCGGCTGCCGAGGCTCGGCGCGACCGGCGCCACCGCACCCGCCGGCCCGTCGGGCTTGGCGTCGACGATCGTCGATTCGACACCCTTCGCCGACCTCGCGAAGGTCAGGTCGACCGCCGATGCCATCCGCTCCTCGGTCCAGAAGTCGGTGACCTCCTTGGCGATCTTCGCGTTGGTGATCGCCCGGCCATCGAGGGTGCGGGCGACGGTGCTCGTGTTGCCGTCCGACTTGAACGGCGACGACTCCGCCTGGGCCGCCGGCGCGCCGGTGACGACCAGCGCGAGTGCCAGGCCGGCCATCGCCGACCAGCGCAGTGTGGATTTCAAGAGACCCTCCCTTGTCTTGGTACCCATCTGGGCGCTAGCAGCGTATTGGCAAATTTCCATTGATCACAACGCAAGCAGAATGACTGATCACGGACACTCGCGGAACTTGCCGCCTGAGCTGGGTAGATGCAAACCAGAACCGCTGGATCCAAATTTCACCAAACGCTTCGACATCATGTGATCAGAGAGCGCCACAGAGAATCAGAGATTTCACGTCTCATTTATCCCATAGCATCCCGATATACATCCGAAATACAAGCCATATGAGTTTCCGGAGGCAGCGACGAACATTTGTGGCAGGAATCCGACGACGTGTTTCAGAACTGACCGGTAGCAGTCAGAAAAGAGCCCTAGCTAGTTGATCTGATCGACCGGGCCGAGCACGACGGTGCCATCCGACTCGACCCGCCAGCCCGGGTTGCAGGCGACCTCCCAGACCGTGCCGTTCGGGTCGGCGAAGTGCCCGTGGTAGCCGCCGAAGTCGGCCCGCTGGCCCGGGTTGAGGACCGTCCCACCGGCCGCCCGCGCCTCCGCGAGCACCCGGTCGACGTCCTCCGGCGTCGGCACGTTGTGCGCCAGCGTGAACCCGCCCGGCCGGGTCACCACCGCCGCAGCCGGGTCGATGTCGCGGCCGAAGGCGTCCGCGTCAAACAGGCCGAGTATCAGGCCCGGCCCGATCTGAAAGAAGATGATCTCCCCGGGTACGTCGAGCGTCGGACGCCAGCCCAGCCCGTCTCGGTAGAAGTGCCGCGCGGCGGCCAGGTCGGCGGTGGCCACGGTGACGAAGTGAACCTGCTGCCGCACCTGCCGCCTCCCCCGCTTCGACGAACCGGTCCCCAGGCTGTCATGAACAGGACAGCCGCGCGAATCCTGCCAGCCCGGACGGCGCCGGGCGCGACGCAGCAGTCGCTGCTGCTTCTCGATCGCCTCGAAGCCCAGGCCGCGCTGGCCAGCCGCTCGGCGCGGCGGGCCAGCACCCGCAGGTCATGCTCGACGTCACAGGGCCACCGTCACCCAGGGCAGCACCGACCCGAGCACCAGCAGCAGTCCACCGCCGGCCGCCGATCCGGCGGTGAGCAGCCCACGCAGCGGTAGGCGTACCCGGTTGACGAACTTCAGTACGGCGCTCGTCATGACGGCAGCCGGATCAGCAGCGTCACCACCGACGGCAGGCAGCGGGCCGGGCCGGCACCCAGCCGGCGCGGGCCGCTGGACCGCTGTCCCTCCTCCAGCCGCCGTTCATGTTCATGCCGTTGGCACTCCGGTTCGCGCCGGTACGTCTCCTGCTCGGCGCCAGCCCGCTCACCCCACCGGGCACTGCTGGGCTCGGATTCACTCAACGACTGCAACGGCTTGTCCGGATCCATCGGCGTCACCCCCTACCGATCTGGTCACACCCGGGCATCGGCTCACGGTCGCAGTCACGGTCGGGCCCCCCGGCTGGTCGCCCGCTGCCGGAGTATCAGGGTGACCAGGCAGACCAGCAGTCCGGCGGCCGGGCCGACCAGACCTGCGGCGGCGGCCCGTCCGTCCGGCTCCGGCGGCAGCGGACCGACGGCGAACCCGGCCACGCCGTCACCGGCGTACCGCTCGGCGTCGGCCAGCGTCACCCGGTACTCACCTGGGACGAGCGCCATCTCACCGACGCTCCAACCGAGCAACTGCGCCGACCCGGTCGTCACCCGGTGGTCGTAACCGAAGGCCAGCCCGACCAGCACCGGCTCGCCGTCGGCCGTCGTCACCTCTACATCGATCAGCCGGGGCGGGGCGGCGTCGATCAGCCGCTGGACCGCGTCGGGGCGGTCGGCCCCGGCGACGGTTCGGCGCAGCCCTGCCACGGACCCGACAATGGACCGGAGCCGGTCCACCCACCGGCAGGAGGAGAGTCGGGAAGATGGCGTTGCTGAACCTCACGCAACCGGCCGGCCGGCCGGCCGCGGTCACCGTCGGCGACCAGTCGATGTCCGGCGACGACCTACTCGAAGCCGCGACGGCCGTCGCCGGGCAGGTCGCCGACGCCGACACCGTCGCAGTCGACGCCACCGCCAGCCTCGACACGGTCGTCGCGCTCACCGGTTGCCTGCTGGCCGGCACCACGCTGGTCCCCGTACCGCCGGACGCCGGCCCGGTCGAACGCGGCCACATCCTGCGCGACTCCGGGGCCCAACTGCTGCTCGGCCCCGACCCGACGATGCCGGCCGGGGGTGGCTCCGACCGGGGCAGGCCCGGCCAGCGTCTGACCGTCGCTCCAGTCGATCAGCCGGGCCACTCGACCGGCCGGACACCCAACGGGCCCGGGCCGGACACTCCCGCGCTGATCCTCTACACCAGCGGCACCACCGGCGCACCGAAAGGTGTACCGGTCACCAGCGCCAACATCGCCGCCGACCTCGACGCCCTCGCCGAAGCCTGGGCGTGGACGCCGGACGACATCCTGGTCCACGGCCTGCCGCTGTTCCACGTACACGGTCTGGTGCTCGGCGTCATCGGCGCGTTACGCGTCGGCTGCCGGTTGGTGCACACCGGCCGGCCCACCCCTGAGGCGTACGCTGCCGCCGGTGGCACGCTCTACTTCGGCGTACCGACGATCTGGTCCCGGATCTGCGCCGACCGGCCCTCCGCACGGGCGTTACGCGCCGCCCGGCTCCTCGTCTCCGGTTCGGCGGCCCTGCCCGCCCCGGTCTTCCACACGCTCGCCGAGCTCACCGGGCAGGCACCGGTCGAACGGTACGGAATGACCGAAACCTTGATCACGGTCAGCAGCCGCGCCGACGGCGAGCGGCGACCCGGCTGGGTCGGTACGCCGCTCGCCGGTGTACACACCCGGCTGGCCGGTGAGGGTGGCGAGCAGTTGCTGGCGGACGGCGAAACGATTGGCGAACTGCAGGTTCGCGGCCCGATGGTGTTCGACGGTTACCTCGGCGCCGCCGGGCGCGGCGACTTCACCCCGGACGGCTGGTTCCGCACCGGCGACGTCGCGGCGATCGACCGGGTCGGCTGGCACCGTATCGTCGGCCGTGCCTCGACCGATCTGATCAAGAGCGGTGGTTACCGGATCGGTGCCGGCGAGGTGGAGAACGTGCTGCTGGCCCATCCGGCGGTACGCGAGGCGGCGGTCATCGGCGCACCCGACGCCGACCTCGGGCAACGGGTCGTCGCGTACGTGGTGGCCGAGGGCGTGTCCCCACAGTCACTGATCGACTTCGTGGCCACCGAACTCTCCGCCCACAAGCGGCCACGCGAAGTGCGCATCGTGGACGACCTGCCACGCAACGCGATGGGTAAGGTGCAGAAGAAGCTGCTGCACGATGACCGCCGGTAACATCCGGCCACTACCGACAGTAACTACACCGACATCAGCCGTTCGGCTGATGTCGAGCGTTCAGGGCCGGTGCCATAAGTTTTCTTTACTTGCGCCTCAAGAAATCATCATTTCTGGCGCTGAAGTTGATTCTTGATTGAACCGCTCCCTAACGTGTGCGTATGGCCTGGGACGACCAGTCGTCCGCTCCCGGTAAACCCCCGCCGGCACCGTCGTGCCCGAGCCTAATACAGAAATCACAGCATGGTGAGCATTCGGAAGGTGTGCACATGGGACAACCGGCTCACAGACGCGCCGCCAGACCCGCGAAGGGCGGACGGGCGCGCCGCGCCGCCATCGCGGTCGCAACACTGTCCGCCTTCGGGGTCCTGATCGCTGTCAGTCAGATCTCCAGTGCTGGGACGGATCGCAAGGCTAGCGAGCAGGTCAACGGACTCGATGTGCTCGGTACCGGATGTGACGACAGCTCGTTGGAGCCGCACGACGGTTTCCAGGTGGGCAGCCGCTGCGTCTCGACAGCGTTCGGCGAGGTCGGTGCGGCAGAGCAGAACCCGACGCTGCTGATCACCGAGTCGCCGGAATCGGTCGGCGTCGGCGAACCGTTCCAACTACGGGTCAGCACCCGCAATCTGGTCCGGGACCGCTTCCTGCCGGCGGCTCAGGGCGGGTACTACGTGGAGTCCGCGCTGCTGACCGGTGACGGGCTGACCCGCGGCCATTTCCACACCGCCTGCCGAATGCTGACCAGTACCACCGAGGCACTCGACCCGGAGCCGGTGCCGGCCTTCTTCGTCGCGACCGAGGACGGTGGCGGCGGTGCCGAGCCGGATGTGGTCACCATCCAGGTGCCCGGGCTGCCCCAGGAGGGAATCGCCCAGTGCGCATCGTGGGCCGGTGACGGATCGCACCGGATCCCGATGATGCAGCGGGCCAACCAGACCCCGGCGATCGACGCCGTCCGTATCGAGGTCCGAGCCGGTGGAGCTGAGGAACCGCCTGCTGAGGAACCGCCCGCCGAGGAACCGCCCGCCGAGGAACCGCCCGCCGAGGAACCACCGGCCAACGAACCGCCCGCCGAGGAACCACCGGCCGAGGAACCGCCCGCCAACGAACCGCCCGCCGAGGAACCACCGGCCGAGGAGACACCGGCGCCGGCCAGCCCCGAGGCGGAGATCACCGACGATCCGGCACCGCCGACGCAGGACGCCGAGCCCACGCCGGAGCCGACCGAGCCCGCTGCCGAAGAGGAAAACGAAGCCGACCCGACCCCAGAGCCGACCGCACAGCCGAGCGCGGACCCGAGCCCGACTGCCGCCGCCGGCGGAATCAATGCGCCGGCCGTGGACAACCTCGCAAACGAAGCGGACGCTGACGAGTCAGCCAGTCCGCTGGCACTGACCGGTGCGAACACAATGAACTTCCTGGTCGTCGGCCTGGTGCTGATCGTCGGCGGAGTGATTCTCGTCCACCTGACCCAACGTCGCCGCTATCCGAACCGGGAGCGCTGACGGTCAACAAGCCCACACCGCACAGCTGTGCCCACCACGCTCGACCGCGCGGTGGGCACAGCTGTGCCGCCCCCAGATCGTCGTCCGGCGCACGGCTCAGGCGCTGAGCTGGACCGTCAGCTGGTAGTCGTCGATCAACCCGGTCAGTACGCTCACGCCTGCCTGGTCGGCCACCTGCCAGACCACGGACACTACCTAGTTCCCCTGGCCTACCCGCCGGCAGGCCTGGGTGGCGTTGGACTGCCCGATGTCCGTAGTGAACACCAGACTGCCCGATCGTTGCGCAGCTGCGTGCGCGACTCGGCGCACAGCCCGCAGAACCCAAGCCGGCCGCGCTGGTGTTCGCCACGCGGGACGGCAGCCCACTCAGGCGGTCGAACCTTCGTCGACAGGTCCGGCGTCCAGCGTCGAATTGCTGGCCAAGTTCGCGACCGAGCGGGAAGCCGTCGACCGGGTCGCGCTCAAGGCCGCTGGCGGGCTCCGCTTCCACGACCTGCGGCACTCGTATGCCACGTGGCTCATCAGCGACGGGGTACCGGTCGACGCCCGTTCAGCGGGTGATGGGGCACGAACGCGCGTCAACGACTCTCAACCTCTACGTGCACCCGTCTGCCGACCACGACGACGTACGGGACGTGTTCGGCGACTTCTGCTGACGATTCGCTGATTCTGGTTCATGGCCCGGCTGGTCAGCGTGACCAAGGTCGATGCCCTGGCACACTGACCAGCCAAAACGTGGGTGGAGCCAAGGGGACTCGAACCCCTAACCCCTGCCTTGCAAAGGCAGTGCTCTGCCAGTTGAGCTATGGCCCCGAGCGGTCCCGCGCCAACGGTGCCGACCGCCGTCGGGGGACCGGAGTCGGATCAGCGAAGGTCAGGAGCGGTGGTCGCCTCGTGCCAGAGGGCACGCTCGTCGCTGGTCTCCTTGACCTTCTTGGCGATCAGCGCGGCTACGCCGATGACCCCGGCGATGATGAGGAGCTTCTTGACCATGGGGCGTGTCCCCTTACGCTCGACTGTCGTGGAGTGGGGCTAGCTGGAATCGAACCAGCGACCTCAGAGTTATCAGCTCTGCGCTCTAACCGACTGAGCTATAGCCCCGTACGCGACGAGCAAGGTTACCGCACCCGTGCCCTACACCCCAACTCGGGGCGAAAGCCACCGGCGTCCCGGCGAACGGAGCGCCGGACCATGGGGAGACTACCGGATCGCGGACGGCCGGGGCCAATGGGTATCGACCCGCCCGGCCGTCCTCCACTTCCCTGCGTGGGCCAGGTCAGTCCCGCTCGGCCAGGGTCAGTTCGATCCCGCCGACCAGGTCGGCGCAGACGTTGTAGATGAACGCGCCGAGCGTCGCCAGCGCGGTGTAGAGCACCACGTTGATCAGCCCGAACAGCGCCGCCGTGCCGATCACGCCCTGGGCGGTGATCCGCAGGCTCGGACCGTCCCCGGCTCCGGTGCCGATCAGGTCACCGAGGCTGGCGTTGACACTCTGGAACACGCCCATCGCGTCGAGCGCCAGGTAGAGCACCGAGGTCGCGACGATCACCACGATGAACAGCACCAGCGAGACCGCGAACGAGAACTTCATGACCGACCAGGGGTCGATCCGCTTCAGGTTCAGTCGAGCACGACGAGGCCCTCGCGAGGCAGCCGAGCTGACCCCGGGTCGCGCGGTCCGGGCACCGTCCGGGCCGACTCGCGCCGCGCCGGCACCGGTGCCGGCGCCGGCACCACCGATCGTGCGTACGGTCGGTGAACCCAGCCCGGTCCGCGAGCCGGGGGTGGCCGTACCCACCCGGGCCGTGCCGCCGATGGTGCCGAACTGCCCGGTGGGTCCGAGCCCACCGCCCGGTCGGGTGCCACTTGCCGCGGTGGCGCCGAGCGCTCCACCGGTGAATCCGCTGCCGGAGCTGGCCGGCGGAGCGGATGAAACAGGAGGTGCCGACGTCACAGGAGGTGCCGATCTTCCGGAAGAGGCGGAGCTGCCGCCGAGCTGAGTGGCGCTGTCGCCGGTGCCGCCGGCGCGGGTCGAACCGTCGACGGAGTCGCCGGTGTCACCGGCTGAGTCGTCGGCAGGTCTGTCGGGCGGGGGAGGCATCCCTGGCGCCCGGGTGAACTTGGGCGACGGCGAATCACCGGGCACGCTGGCCCGGCCGACAGCGGCGCGGCCGGTGGCCGTTGATGTGCCTCCGGCGGCGGATTCCTCGTCGACCGGAGCCGCCGAGGATCCTGTGCCCCCCGACTTCGCCTGGGTCTCCGTCATCAACTAGTCCTGTTCGTCAGGCTCGTCGGCATTGCGAGCAATGGCCACGATGGTCACGCCGTCTGGGAGGTCCATGAGCTTGACCCCCATTGTGTTCCGGTCCCGGGTACGTCGTACAGGCTTCACCGGGGTCCGGATCACGCCACCGTTGCTGGTGATCGCGAAGAGTTCGTCGCCCGGACTGATGACGACCGCGCCGACGAGACCACCGCGGCGCTCGGTGATCTTTGCAGTCAGCACGCCCTTGCCTCCCCGGCCCTGCACCGGATACTCCTCGATCGGAGTACGTTTCGCGTACCCGCCGTTGGTGGCGACCAAAACATCCAGGTCCATCCCCTCTCGGACGACCGCCATGGCGAGCAGCTCGTCGGTGTCGGTGAACCGCATCCCGATCACCCCCGACGTGGCCCGGCCCATCGGGCGCAGCGCCTCGTCGGTCGCGGTGAACCGAATCGCCTGGGCGTTCTTGGAGACCAGCAGCAGGTCGTCGGCCCCGCCGGCGAGAGCCGCTCCGACCAGTTCGTCGGCGTCCCGCAGGTTGATGCCGATGATGCCACCGGACCGGTTCGAGTCGAACTCCTCCAGCCGGGTCTTCTTGACTAGGCCGTTGCGGGTCGCCAGCACCAGGTAGGGCGCCACCTGGTAGTTCGGGATCCGGATGACCTGGGCGATGTGTTCGTCCGGCTGGAAGGCCAGCAGGTTGGCCACGTGCTGCCCCCGGGCGGTACGCGACGCCTCCGGCAACTCGTACGCCTTCGCCCGGTAGACCCGGCCCTTGTTGGTGAAGAACAGCATCCAGTCATGGGTGGACGCAATGAAGAAGTGGCTGACGATGTCGTCCTGGCGCAGCGTCGCACCGCTGACGCCCTTGCCGCCCCGGCGCTGCGAGCGGTAGAGGTCGACCTTGGTCCGCTTGGCGTACCCGGTGCGGGTGATGGTGACCACCACGTCCTCGCGGGCGATCAGGTCCTCCATCGAGACCTCGCCGTCGAACGGCACGATCTTCGTCCGCCGCTCGTCGCCCCACTTGGCGACGATTTCGCCGAGCTCCTCCGAGACGATCCGCCGCTGCCGCTCGGGCTTGGCCAGGATGTCCTTGAGGTCGGTGATCTCCAGCTCGATCCGGGCCAGCTCGTCGATGATCTTCTGCCGTTCGAGGGCCGCCAACCGGCGCAGCTGCATGTCCAGGATCGCGGTGGCCTGGATCTCGTCGACGTCGAGCAGCCGCATCAGGCCCTGCCGGGAGTCCTCGACCGTCGGCGACCGCCGGATCAGGGCAATTACCTCGTCGAGCATGTCCAGCGCCTTGACCAGACCGCGCAGGATGTGCGCCCGCTCCTCGGCCTTGCGCAGCCGGTACGCGGTGCGCCGCCGGATCACGTCGATCTGGTGCTCGACGTAGAACCGGATGAACTGCGCCAGGTTCAGCGTGCGTGGCACCCCGTCGACCAGGGCCAGCATGTTGGCGCCGAACGTCTCCTGCAGCTGGGTGTGCTTGTAGAGGTTGTTGAGCACCACCTTGGCGACGGCGTCGCGCTTGAGCACCAGCACCAGCCGCATGCCGGTACGCCCGGACGATTCGTCGCGGATGTCGGCGATCCCGCCGATCTTGCCTTCCTTGATCAGCTCGGCGACTCGCTCGGCAAGGTTGTCCGGGTTGACCTGGTACGGCAGCTCGGTGACGACCAGCGACGTCCGGCCCTTCTTGTCCTCCTCGACCTCGACCACGGCGCGCATCCGGATCGACCCGCGACCGGTGCGGTAGGCGTCCTGGATCGGGGTGGTGCCGACGATCAGACCGGCGGTCGGGAAATCCGGACCCTTGACGATCTCGATCAGTGCGTCGAGCGTGGTGGCCTCGTCGACCTCCGGATTTTCCAGGCACCACTGCACCGCCGCCGCGATCTCTCGCAGGTTGTGCGGCGGGATCTTGGTGGCCATGCCGACCGCGATGCCCTCGGAGCCGTTGATCAGCAGGTTGGGGATCCGGGCCGGCAGGATCACCGGTTCCTTGGCCCGCCCGTCGTAGTTGTCCTGGAAGTCGACGGTGTCCTCGTCGATGTCCCGCAGCATCTCCATCGCCAACGGGTCGAGCTTGCACTCTGTGTAGCGCATCGCGGCTGCCGGATCGTTGCCCGGGGAGCCGAAGTTGCCGTTGCCGTCGACCAGCGGGTACCGCAGCGACCAGGGCTGCGCCATCCGGACCAGCGCGTCGTAGATGGCCGAGTCGCCGTGCGGGTGGAACTGGCCCATCACGTCGCCGACGACCCGGGAGCACTTGACGTAGCCCCGGTCCGGCCGGTAGCCCGAGTCGAACATGGCGTAGAGGATCTTGCGGTGTACGGGCTTGAGCCCGTCCCGTACGTCCGGCAGCGCCCGCCCGACGATCACGCTCATCGCGTAGTCGAGGTACGAGCGCTGCATCTCGACTTCCAGCCCGACCGGCTCGATGCGGTCGTGGCGGGCGACCGCCGCCGCAGCGGCTGCCACGGGATCCGGCTCGCTGCCAAAGGACTCGGGAGTATCCGTCACAGTTAACCCTTATCAACCTTTAAACCGTCGTACCGTGCTGGACAACGGCTGTGGAAGCTGGCGAAGTTGCTGATGACGCGGCCGGGCCGGCACCGGTTCGGGGGTCGCCCGGCCGCGCGGGGCGCTAGATGTCCAGGAAGCGGACGTCCTTGGCGTTGCGCTGGATGAAGGAGCGCCTCGCCTCGACGTCCTCACCCATCAGAACGCTGAACAACTCGTCGGCGGTTGCGGCGTCGTCCAGAGTCACCTGACGCAGCGTACGCGTCGCCGGGTTCATCGTCGTCTCCCACAGCTCGGGGTAGTTCATCTCGCCCAGGCCCTTGAAGCGCTGGATGTCGTCCGGCTTGGCGTTCGGCTTCTTCTGCTGGCGCAGCACGATCAGTCCGTCGCGCTCCCGGTCGGAGTACGCGTACTGCGCGTCGTCGCCCTTCCGGTTCCACTTGATCTTGTACAGCGGCGGGGCGGCGAGGTAGACGTGGCCCAACTCGACCAACGGACGCATGAACCGGAACAGCAGGGTCAGCAGGAGCGTCTGGATGTGCTGGCCGTCCACGTCCGCGTCGGCCATCAACACGATCTTGTGGTAGCGCAGCTTCTCGATGTCGAAGTCGTCGTGGATGCCGGTGCCCAGCGCGGTGATCAGCGCTTGGACCTCGTTGTTCTTCAGCACCCGGTCGATCCGGGCCTTCTCCACGTTGAGGATCTTGCCCCGGATCGGCAGGATCGCCTGGGTACGCGGATCCCGCCCCTGCTTGGCCGAGCCGCCGGCCGAGTCGCCCTCGACGATGAAGACCTCCGACTCGCGCGGATCGGTGGACTGGCAGTCGGCCAGCTTGCCCGGCATCGACCCGGACTCCAGCAACGACTTGCGCCGGGCCAGCTTGCGGGCCTGCTGAGCGGCGATCCGGGCGCGGGCCGCCTGGGTGGCCTTCGTGATGATCATTTTGCCTTCGGCCGGGTTACGGTCCAGCCAGTCGACGAGCCACTCGTTGCAGACCCGCTGCACGAAGCTCTTCACCGGGGTGTTGCCCAGCTTGGTCTTGGTCTGGCCCTCGAACTGCGGGTTGGCCAGCTTGACCGAGATGATCGCGGCAAGCCCTTCCCGGATGTCCTCGCCGGAGAGCTTCTCGTCACCCTTGAGCAGCTTCTTGTCCATGGCGTACTTGTTGACCACGCTGGTCAACGCGGATCGGAAGCCCTCCTCGTGGGTGCCGCCCTCGTGGGTGTTGATGGTGTTGGCGAAGGTGTAGACCGACTCACCGTATGATTCGTTCCACTGCATGGCGATTTCGACCGACATGCCCTCCTCCTCCGCGCCGAACTCGACCACGCTCTTATGGATCGGGTTCTTCGAGGCGTTGAGGTGGCGGACAAAGTCCGAAATGCCACCCTTGTAGCAGAAAGTCACCTCACGGTGCTTCCCGTCTTCATCAGCCACCCGCTCGTCCCGCAGCTGAATGGTCAGCCCACGATTGAGGAAGGCCATCTCCTGCAACCGGCGGTAGATCGTCTCGAACGCGTACTCGGTGGTTTCGAAGATCGACGGATCCGGCCAGAAGGCGACCGCGGACCCGGTCCGGTTCGTCGCCTCGCCCTTGTCCAGCGGCGTCGGTTTCGAGTTGGCGTACTGCTGCCGCCAGACGTGGCCGTCCTTGTGGATCTCGACCTCCATCTTCACGGACAGCGCGTTGACCACCGAGACACCGACCCCGTGCAGACCGCCGGAGACCGCGTACGCCTTACCGTCGAACTTGCCGCCGGCGTGCAGCACGGTCAGGGCGACCTCGACACCCGGCTTCTTCAGCTTGGGATGCAGGTCCACCGGGAAACCGCGGCCGTTGTCAGTGACCCGCACCCCGCCGTCGGCGAGCAGCACCACCTCGATGGTGTCGCAGTGCCCGGCCAGCGCCTCGTCGACCGCGTTGTCCACGACCTCCCAGACCAGGTGGTGCAGGCCGCGCTCACCGGTCGACCCGATGTACATGCCCGGTCGCTTGCGGACCGCCTCGAGACCCTCCAGCACGGTGATCGACTCGGCGCCGTACTCCTGGTTGTTCTGCGCTGACACCCTCAGCCACTTTCTCGCACCTCTGGGCCGCGACGGCACAGGGACGCGGGGTTCGGCGAATCTTCCGACGGCGGACGGACGCGAACCGGCACCATGGCCGACAACCCGCATTTTCCGGGTGGATCGCCGACGGGTGGCGAAACGCGCCGTACGCCGCAGCAGACCCGCGGATCACGAACGGCTGGGCCCCGTACGGTCTGGCGATCACGGCTGCCGGTGGTCACCTCGTCGGTGATCCTGCCAGGCGGGCTCCGGATCGTCGCGCCGCGCGGGTCTCCCTCGTCTCTGTCTCCGATCCTACTGTGCCGAGCCGACATAACCGGGACGCGGCACCCCCGTAAAGCGGCTGAGAGGTTCGTAGCCGGCCGCACCCCACCCACCGCGACCACCCCCACACGCATCAGATCCGTCATTCGGACGGCCACGGGGCACCGCAACGTCGGTCCGGCG
Organism: Micromonospora sp. LOL_014; assembly: GCF_048060245.1. NCBI lineage: Bacteria > Bacillati > Actinomycetota > Actinomycetes > Micromonosporales > Micromonosporaceae > Micromonospora > Micromonospora sp. LOL_014. Next base: position 105,870 of record NZ_JBHMIP010000003.1, on the reverse strand, counting down.
GCCCGCTGGGCCACCTGAAGGTGAAACGACTACCCGGATGCCGCTACAGTGCCGCTACCGCACAGGCTCGCACCGGACAGCAGCATCTCGGATGCGCACCCGGCCCGGGCCACCAGCTGGAGAAGGGTGACGCTTGCGATGGGGCTGGACAACGTCGCGGTGCAATGGCCACGGGTCGGCGAATTCTACGAACCGGTCGCACCGGCCGAGTTCGTCGACTTCGACAAACTGGCGGAGCAGGCCGACGTCGCGGCGCCGACCGCCGCGCTCGCCGGTTACATCGCGAAGACCGGCAGTGTCCGGGCCACCGCCTACACCGAGCTGGTGGACCTGCTGCTGGGGCTGACCGGAGTGCTGTACGCCACCGAGGCAGCCGCCGAGGACGAGGACCCGGTGATCGACCCGGACGGCTGTGCCTGGATCGCCGGCGGCCTGGAGCGGTTCGTCGACGGCCATGACCGGTACGGCGACACCGTCACCTTCGACACGGTCGGAGCGGTGCTGCGCGACGCCCTCGCCGGGGCCCGGCTCGCCGAACAGCAGCTGCGCTGGCTGGCCAGCCGGCTCGACGCGCTACGCGACGACGCCGGTGACGCGCCGCAGTGGAGCTTCCCCCGGTCGGAGCTGGCGGCGCTGTCCCGCTTCTACCGCCGCTGCGCCGACCGCGGCTTCGCCGTCTACGCCGACGCAGAAGCCTGATTTCGGGCGGCCGGCGTCTTCCGGGCGACCGGCGTCGGCCAGGGAGCGGACCGGCCGGATGGGATCAACCGTACGTGTCCCGCGGGCCACGACCGCGGACCCGCCGCGGACCCTTCGACCAGGACGGCGCGGCCGGGCCGTGGATGTGCAGTTTCGTCACCACGTTGTGCCCGACCTCAGCGGCGATCTGGCGCAGCAACGAGCGGGCGAGCAGACGTAGCTGGGTCGCCCACGCGGTCGACTCCGCCTCGACCGTCAACTCGCCGTTCTCCAACTTGACCGGGCGGCTGTGCTTGGCCACCTCCGGCCCGACCACCCGTTCCCAGGCACCGAAGACGGTCGCCTCGGCAGCCGGCCGTTGCCAGCCGCGCGCCTTGACCAGCCGGGCCAGCACGTCGCCGAACAGCTGGGGATCACGGGGGTCCGGCCCCGGACCCGAGTAGCCGCGCAGTCGTCGGCTGCCCGACCCGGCTCCCCCCGCGTCACTGCCGCCACCGGTCCGGCGGCGGGGCCGATTCGCCCCCCGACGGGCGCGGGCCGCGTCAAGCACCGCCCTGGCCAACTGCGGGCCGGTGGACGGCGGTGGCAGGATCGGTGGCTGGTTGGCAGCCTGCGCCGACTCACCGTGCTGCGGCTCATCCGACATGGCGTACCTCCCCGCGGCTGACCTCGAAGCGTGCCCCGCGCAACGCTACCGGGACGTCCTCGGCCACCGCGCAGGTCACCAGCAGTTGGCTGGCCCCGGCGACCAACTCGGCGAGCCGTTCCCGGCGGCCGCTGTCCAGTTCGGCGAACACGTCGTCGAGGACCAGGACCGGCTCGATGCCTTCCGCGCGGAGCAGGTCGTACGCGGCCAGCCGCAGCGCCAGCGCGCAGGACCAGGATTCGCCGTGGCTGGCGTACCCCTTCACCGGCAGGCTGCCGATCGTCAGATGCAGGTCGTCGCGGTGCGGACCGACCAGGGTGACGCCACGGTCGACCTCACTGCGGCGGGCCTCGCCCAGCGCGGCCAGCAGCGCTGACTCCAGCATGGACCGGTCCGCCGCCGGCGGAACCGTCCCGGCATCCGGCAGCTCGATCGACGGCCGGTAGCTGATGCCGGCCGCTGCGCTGGTGGCCGCCACCGCGTCGTACGCCTTGGCCACGTGCGGGGCAAGCGCGGTGACCAGCTCCAACCGGCCGGCAAGCAGCTCGGCTCCGTGCCGGGCCAGATGGGCGTCCCAGACACTTAGCGTGCTCAGGTCGCCGCCCCGGTCACCACCGGTCTTGCGGGCCAGGTACGCGCTGCGCAGCAGCGCGTTGCGCTGCTTGACCACCCGGTCGTAGTCGGCCCGCACGCCGGCGAACCGGGGCAGCCGGGTGACCAGCAGCTCGTCCAGGTAGCGGCGGCGTTCGGCCGGGTCGCCCCGGACGATCTCCAGATCCTCGGGGGCGAACAGCACCAGCCGCAGCGCACCGATCACCTCCCGTGCCCGGCGGGTCGGCGACCGGCCCAGCCTGGCCCGATTGGCCCGACCCGGCACGATCTCCAGTTCGACCAGCAGCTCCCGTTGGTCGTGCACGACCAGGCAGCGGATGATCGCCGAGTCGGCGCCGACCCGGACCAGCGGCGCGTCGGTGGCGACCCGGTGGCTACCCAGCGTCGCCAGGTAGCCGAGCGCCTCGACGAGGTTGGTCTTGCCGACCCCGTTCGGCCCGACCAGCACGCTGCCACCCGGTTCGAAGGTGAGCTCGACCCGCTGGTACGAGCGGAAGTCGATCAGTTCGAGACGGCGAACGTACACGGAGGTCAGGGGCTGGACTGCACGGCGTGCCCGCCGAACTGGTTGCGCAGGGCGGCGACCGCCTTCATCGCCGGAGAGTCGTCCTGCCGCGAGGTGAACCGGGCGAACAGCGACGCCGCGATCACGTTCAACGGCACCCCGAGCCGGATCGCCTCGTCGACCGTCCAGCGCCCTTCGCCGGTGTCCTCGGCGTACCCGCGCAGCGCCGCCAGTTGGGGGTCCTCGTCGAGCGCGGCGTCCAGCAGATCCAGCAGCCAGGACCGGACCACGGTGCCGTCCCGCCAGGACTTGATCACCCCGGGCACGTCGGTGATCAGCTCGCTCTGCAGCATCAGCTCGTAGCCCTCGGCGTAGGCGTGCATCAACGCGTACTCCACGCCGTTGTGGACCATCTTCGCGTAGTGTCCGGCACCGACCGGGCCGGCGTGCACGAAGCCGTGCTTCGCCGGCGGCTTGAGCGTCTCGAAGATCGGCATCATCCGCTGGACGTGCTCGGCGTCGCCGCCGACCATCAGCCCGTACCCAGCCTGCCGGCCCCACACCCCGCCGGACACCCCGACGTCGAGGTAGCCGACGCCGTGCTCGGCCAGCCGGGCCGCGCGCGGCCCGTCGTCGCTGAACCGCGAGTTGCCGCCGTCGATCACCAGATCGCCGGCGTCGAGCAGGCCGCACAGCTCGTCGACGACCGACGACGTCACCTGGGCCGGGACCATCATCCAGACGGCCCGCGGAGCGGCGAGCCGGTCGACCAGCTCGGCGAGGCTGGCGACGTCGCTGACCGCCGGGTCCCGGTCATAGCCGTACGCCTGGTGACCGGCGTCGCGTAGCCGGTCCCGCATGTTGCCGCCCATCCGGCCCAGGCCGATGATGCCCAACTGCACGGTGTGCCCCCTTCGTCGCTGCCCGATCGTCGCCCACCGGGTGTCCCGGTGTTACCGGGTTACCCGGATCGGCATGATCAAATAGCGGTAGCCGGGGATGATCTGATCGTCCTCACCGGCCGGCGAGATCACTGCGGGCTTGAACGCGTCGACGAAAGTGAACACCGCCGTGGCCGAGCCGAGGTTCTGCAGGCCGTCGATCAGGTACTGCGGATTGAACCCGATGGTCAGCGGCTCACCGGTGAACGCGGCCTCCATCGCCTCGCTGGCCCGCGCCTCCTCGGTGTTGCCGGCCTCCACGACGAGCCCGTCCGCGCTGAAACTGAGCAGCACCGGGGTGGTGCGCTCGGCGACCAGGGCGACCCGGCGTACCACCTCGACGAGAGTACTCACGCCCACCCGGGCCTCGGCGTTGTGGCTGCTCGGGAAGAGCGACCGGACCGGCGGGTAGTTGGCACCGTCCAGCAGCCGGCTGGTGGTCCGGCGGGTGCCGCCGGCAAACCCGATCATGCCTTCGCCGGCCCCGCCGTGTGCCAACGCGATGGTGACCTCGCCGCCGATCGGACCGAGCGTCTTGGCTGTGTCGGCGAGGGTACGGGCGGGCACCAGCGCGTTCAGGCTGATCTCCGGATCGTCCGGCTGCCAGTCGATCTCCCGGATGGCCAGCCGGTACCGGTCGGTGGCGAGCATGGCGAGCCGGGTGCCCTCGAGTTCGACCCGGACCCCGGTCATCATCGGCAGCGTCTCGTCACGGCCGGCGGCCACCGCGACCTGGGCGACCGCGGCGGCGAACGTCGGGGCGTCGACCCGGCCGGCGCTGGCCGGCATTTCGGGCAGGGTCGGATAGTCCTCCACCGGCATGGTCGGCAGGGTGAACCGGGCGCTGCCGCAGACCAGCTCCAGATGCGCACCGACCGCCGCGATGTCGACCGGCTTGGCCGGCAGCGACTTGGTGATCTCGGCGAGCAGCCGACCGGAGACCAGGGCCGAGCCGTCCGCGTCGCCCTGCACGTCGACGGTCACCTGGCTGGAGACCTCGTAGTCGAATCCTGAGACCTGCAGGGAACCGTCGGTGACCCGGAGCATCGCGCCGGCCAGCACCGGCACCGACGGCCGGTTCGGCAGGCTCTTGGCCGTCCAGGCCACCGCGTCGGCGAGCGCATCGCGCTCCACCCGGAACTTCATCCCATGCCTCCGCACTTCATGCCGTGCCTCCGCGTCGACTCGATCGAACGATCTTTGGTGGTGCCGGACCGAGGCGGTCCCTGGGCGGCTCGACCGTCATCGGTCGACGGACCTCACCGAACGATAGGCCAGACCGCCGGGCCCGTGCGTCCGGCCCCGGACTTCTGCCGGTCGACCGGACCGGCAGGTGCAGCGGGTCGGCTGCATCCACACCTATCCCCAACGCCGGTGATTGGTTTTTGTTGTCTAGAAGATAAATCTCATCGTCTTCGTCGGGGCTGTGCACTCTGTGGATATCTCGCGTTTACGCAGGTCAGATTGGTTCGATGGCGGTGGATTACCTGTGGAGAGGGCTGGGTACAACCGGGGTCGTTATCCACAGGCTGCCCGGCCGTCCACAGCCGTGCCGAGTTATCCACCGGTTGTCCACCGGTTATCCCGAGGGTTCGTCCCCAGCTGTGGACAAGCTGCCGGCACCATGCCGGTCCGTCGTCCCCAGAACCTTCAACAGGATCCCCACAGGCACGGGTAGACCTGTGGACAGTTTGTGACTGTGAGTCATTGTCCACAGCGGTTTCCCCAGGAGTTGTCCACAGCCTGTGGACAACCGGTCGGCAGAATCCAGGCGCCATCCACCGCCGGGCGGCGGCGGTGGAAAACCTGTGGATGAACCTGTGCGTGATTCGCCGGATCAACCGGTGGACGGCGCCGCCGGCAGGCGGCGGGGCGTCAGGCGATCTGCTTGATCCGGTTGGTCAGCTCGGCGATCTGGTTGTAGAGGGACCGGCGTTCCGCCATCTGCTGTCGGATCTTGCGGTCGGCGTGCATCACTGTGGTGTGGTCCCGGCCACCGAACGCCTGTCCGATCCGGGGTAGCGACAGGTCGGTCAGCTCGCGACACAGGTACATGGCGACCTGGCGGGCGTTGACCAGCACCCGGGAGCGTGAGTTACCGCGCAGGTCCTCCAGGCTGACCCCGAAGTAGTCGGCGGTGGCCACCATGATCTGGTCGGCGGTGATCTCCGGGCCGGCGCCGTCCGGGATGAAGTCCCGCAGGACCTCCTCGGCCAGGCTCAGCTCGACCGGTGACCGGGTGAGACTGGCGAATGCGGTGACCCGGATCAACGCGCCCTCCAGCTCCCGGATCGAGTTGGCGATCCGGGACGCGATGAACTCCAGCACGTCCGGCGGCGCGTACAGCCGCTCCTGGGCCGCCTTCTTCTGCAGGATGGCGATCCGGGTCTCCAGGTCGGGCGGCTGGATGTCGGCGAGCAACCCCCACTCGAAGCGGGTCCGCAGCCGATCCTCGAGGGTGGCCAGCTGTTTGGGCGACCGGTCCGAGGTGATCACGATCTGCTTGTTCGCGTTGTGCAGCGTGTTGAAGGTGTGGAAAAACTCCTCCTGGGTCCGCTCCCGGTTCTCCAGGAACTGGATGTCGTCGATCAGGAGGATGTCCACGTCACGGTAGCGGCGCTGGAAGGCGCTGGTCTTGTCATCACGCAGCGAGTTGATGAAGTCGTTGGTGAACTCTTCGGTCGACACGTACCGCACCGACCGGGCGTGTCCGAGGGTGGTGGCGTAGTGACCGATGGCATGCAGCAGGTGGGTCTTGCCCAACCCCGAGCTGCCGTAGATGAACAGCGGGTTGTACGCCTTCGCCGGTGACTCGGCCACCGCGACCGACGCGGCGTGCGCGAACCGGTTCGAGGAGCCGATGACGAACGTCTCGAACATGTACTTCGGGTTGAGCCGGTTCCCGCCGGTGTCCACCCCCGGTCCGGTCAGCCGGCGGTCGTCCCGGCCGGTGCCGCGGTGGTCCAGCCCACCCCGCCCCGGGCCGCTGTCGGGCGGGCTGGTCGGCAGGCTGTCGCCGACGCCGCCGTACCGTTGGTCCGGTGGGCGGTAGTCGGTCGGCGGCCGGGCCGGGCGTTGCTGCGTCGGCGGTTCGAGGTCGTGGTCGAGCCGTTGCGGACCTGGCGGTCCGGCGGCGTAGTCGTCACCGAAGAGCGCGCCCTGGTCGCCGGTCCGGGCCGCCGGCACCACCGGCAGCCGGCTGGTGGCGCCGTCCAGTGCCTCGGGTACGCCGACGCGGTGCTCCGGCGCACGGGGTCCGTCGGCTGTGTCCGGCCCGCCGCTGATCGGCTCCGGCGCCTCGGGTCCGGCGATGCCCTCGCGGTCCCAGCGGTGGTTGTCGGTGTCGCGGTGGTCCGGTCCGGGCGGGGGCGGGCCCAGCCGTGGGTCGGGCTCGTCCGGGTGGTGCAGCCGGGTCTCGACGGTCGCGGTGCCGTACACCGTGCCGACCGGTCGACCCTGACCGTCCTCCGGCGGACGGACGGTGACCGCCACCTGGATCGGTCGACCGAGCCGCCGCGACAGCGCCTCGGTGATCGCCGGGCGCAGTCGCGATTCGATGACGTCGCGGGTGAACGCGTCGGGTACGGACAACAGCGCGGTGTCCTCGACGATGGCGCGCAGCCGGGTGAGCCGCAGATAGGCCCGCTGCTGGGCGGAGACGATCTCGTCCGCCAGCTCGTCCGTGGTCGCCAACCAGACCGCGCCGAGGTCTATCGTCTCGGCCACCGTAGCGCCACCCCCATCGCATCCGAGTACCCGGCCGCCGGCACTGTCTCTGTGTCGGCCGCCGGTCGGGATCGGTCCCGCTCTCGAACAGGTACGACGAGCCATGCTGCGGGCCGCTGAACTGACCGTCATCCACAAGTTATCCACAACCTGTGTGTACTGCTGACTGCGGCTCCCCGTCGTCCGCCGAACCTGCCCCCTGCCGGCTCGGCGCCCGGTGTCGATCACCGTCGCGGGCGACCGGCCCGGCTGCCTGGTTCGTACCGATGAAGCGGTGCCAGGTGCTGTCTGATGCTTGACCGGCAATCGGGCACGCTAACAGCGTTGTCCACAACCGTTCAACCGGCGGTCGCCGGTCCCCGTTGTCGGTTTCGGTGAAAACCGTGCAGCGGCACAGGCCGCGTCGCTCCACGGTCCGATCACCGGCGGTGGCCGGCGGCGGGCCAGCCGTGGGCGCTGGTCCCCTCTGATAAGCTAGTCGGGTGCGTTGTGCCCTTACGGCGCACTGGCGCAGACCTGCACCGTCGGCCTGACCAACGGGCCGGATCAGATCTGCACCGCCGGTTCTGACCAACCGCCGGCCCGACCAACGGCCGGATCTGACCAACCGCCGGCCTGACCGACAGCCGGTCTGATCATCTGACTCCGGGCCGCCGGCCGGGAGCCACACCTGACGGAGAGTCTGACGTGAGCAAGCGCACCTTCCAGCCGAACAACCGCCGGCGTGCCAAGACCCACGGCTTCCGGCTGCGGATGCGTACGCGTGCCGGCCGTGCCATCCTCTCCACCCGCCGCGCCAAGGGCCGCGCCCGCCTGTCCGCCTGATGGTCTTCGCGGGCGTCGTGGAGATCTAACCGCCATGCTGGCCGCCGCTGAGCGCGTACGGAATCGTGCCGACTTCACCGAGGTCGTACGCAGGGGTCGGCGGGCCGGCCGTGGCTCACTCGTCGTACACCTGTTGCTGCCGTCTGCGGTGCCGGGCAACCAACCGGGGCCGACCGGTGGCTCCGGTGCCCGGGCCGGCTTCATCGTCTCCAAGGCGGTCGGCAACGCGGTGACCCGCAACCGGGTGCGTCGTCGGCTCCGACACCTTGTCCGGTCCCGGCTGGCAGCGTTACCGGGCGGTGCCCTGCTGGTCGTCCGAGCCCTCCCGCCGGCCGCCGCGGTCTCCTCAGCAGGGCTGGCCGTTGACCTTGACGCCGCGCTGTCCGCCGCGGTCCGCGCCGCCGACCGCCGTTCCCGCAGCACCTCCGGTGATCGCCCATCCGGCGTGCCGCGCACCGGACCCCGGACCCGGGCCAGCGCGGGGGACGCCCGATGACCGCCTCCGACGATCTACCTCGCCCCGCGACACCGGGTGGCCGCCTGCTGACAGGTGCGATCGTCGCGTACCGTCGTTGGATAAGCCCGGCTCTGCCGGCCCGCTGTCGGTTCTACCCGTCGTGCAGTGCGTACGCCCAGGAGGCGATCGCCCGGCGCGGAGCACTTCGGGGGGTGCTGTTGGCGGGTTGGCGCCTGCTGCGCTGTCATCCCTTCCACCCCGGTGGATATGACCCGGTACCGATGCCGGGCGGCCGCCGTGCCGATGCGACTGGAGCCCCGAATTGAGTCTCGACTGGATCTACTGGGCCATCTCGTGGATCCTCCTGTTCTGGCACTCGGCCTGGGACCGGATCGGTGTGCCGTCGACCGAGGTGCTCGGCACCAACTGGTCGTGGATCCTGGCCATCATCTTCCTGGTGGTCACGGTCCGGGTGATCCTGTTCCCGGTCTTCGTCAAGCAGATCAAGTCACAGCGGGCCATGCAGGCGCTGCAGCCGAAGGTCAAGGAGCTGCAGGAGAAGCACAAGGGTGACCGGGAGACGCTCCAGAAGGAAATGATGGAGCTGTACCGGAAGGAGAAGGCCAACCCGCTGATGGGCTGCCTTCCGATGTTCCTGCAGATCCCGGTCTTTCTCGGCCTGTTCCACATCCTGCGCCGGCTGAACCCGGAGCAGACCCGCAACGTCGACCTGTACGGCTGGACCGCGGACCAGTTCTACGAGGCCTCCCGGGCCAGCCTGTTCACCGCGCCGATCGCCGGGCGGTTCGGCTCGACCGCCGACGAGCTGGCGGCGATGGGTGCCAGCGGCACCACGGTCAAGGTGATCGCCGGGATCCTGGTGATCGTCATGATCGTGACCACCTACCTGACCAGCCGACAGATGATCCTCAAGACCGGCTGGGCGGAGGACCCGCAGCAGAAGATGATCCAGCGGCTGATGCTCTACGGAATCCCGGCCTCGCTGCTCATCTCCGGCGCGATCTTCCCGATCGGCGTCATCATCTACTGGGTAGTGAACAACATGGTCACGCTTGGCCAGCAGCAGTGGGTACTGCGCAAGTTCCCGCCCCCGCCGATGCCGGCCGGCAAGGGGAAGCCGGCTGCGAAATCAACCTCGACCTCGACCTCGAAATCCGCCGGCCGGCCGGCGGCGAAGTCCGGTGCCGGCCAGTCACGCAAGCCCGGCACGACCGACGCCAAGCCCAAGTCGGCCGGTGTCTTCGCCCGGCGCGGCAACGGTGCCGAGGCCGCCGCCTCCGAGCCGGCCCCGGTCCGCGAGGGTCTCAAGCCCAAGCCTGGTGCCAAGCCGGTCAACCCGAAGAAGCGGCGGCCGGCGAAGCGTCCGGGTTGACCGGGCAGACGTGCCGGCGGCCGGCGACTGCTGGCGGGCTTCCCGGTGGCCGGCGGGGCGTCCCGCACAGCCGCAACGGCGGCAATGTAGACCTCCCGAGGGCACGGCGCCCGTCCGCCGGTCCTCGGTAACCAGCGGACCGACCGGTTCCGCCGAGCGAGTACGGAGATGACACCGTGACCGATACCAGCCTGCCCAGTGCCGACCCGTCTGTCGACGAGGAGGTTGTCCCGGCCCCGGCCGCCGACGGCGCTGACGACCGCCCCGGCGACGCCGACGACGCGGGCACCGACGAGGCTGACGAGGCCGCGGCCGGCAAGGGCGCGTCAGCGCCCACTTCCGCCGCCACCGACAGCGACCTGTTCCAGCAGAGCGAAATTGCCGCCGACTACGTCGAGGGACTGCTGGACATCCTCGACTACGACGGCGACATCGACGAGCTGGTCTCCGCCGGACGCCCCGTGGTGGAGGTGGTCGGCGGGCAGCTCAGTGCCCTGGTCGGACAGCGGGGTGCGACCCTGGAGGCGCTCCAGGAGCTGACCAGGCTTGCGGTCTTCCGGCAGACCGGATCGCCCAGCCGGCTACTGCTGGACGTCGGTGGTTACCGGAACAACCGACGCAAGGAGCTGGCCGCGGTGGCGAAGAACGCGGTGGAGAAGGTCAAGGAGTACGGCGAGCCGGTGCGGCTGGAGCCGATGTCCGCCTTCGAGCGCAAGTGCGTGCACGACGTGGTGAATGCACTCGACGGCGTGCTGAGCGAGTCCGAGGGTGTCGAACCGACCCGGCGCATCGTCGTCCGTCCGGCCGACTGAGCACCATGACCGATTTGCCCGAGCAGACTGAGCGGGTGGCTACCGGCCCGGACGGGTTCCCGTCCGGGCCGGTTCCGTCTGGAGCGCCCGTTCCGTCAGGACCGGCCACGCTGGCGTCGCCCCCCGATTGTGCCCGCGAGATCTTCGGTGCCGAGCAGCTGCGGCTAGCGGTCCGGTACGCCGGCCTGCTGGCCTCGGAGGGACTGCTCCGTGGACTCATCGGGCCGCGCGAGGTACCCCGGCTCTGGGAGCGGCACCTGCTGAACTGCGCGGTCCTCGGCGAACTCGTCCCCGACGGGGCGACGGTGCTGGACGTCGGATCCGGAGCCGGTCTACCCGGGCTGGTCCTGGCCGTGGCGCGACCGGACCTCAACGTCATCCTGGTTGAGCCGTTGGCCCGGCGTACCGTTTTTCTCGTCGAGGCGGTGTCGGTCCTTGGCCTCACCGACCGGGTCCGCGTACTGCGTGGCCGGGCCGAGGAACTGCGCCGGGATTTCCCCGACGGTGCGGCACCGGTGGTCACCGCGCGGGCGGTGGCCCCACTCGACCGGCTGGCCGGCTGGTGTCTACCGCTGGTCGAGCCCGGTGGGCGGCTACTCGCCATGAAGGGCGATTCGGCCGGGGCGGAGATCACCGAGCACCGATCGGCGGTGGTTCGGTCGGGTGGCGGTGATCCGGTGCTGCGTCGCTGCGGCGAACGATGGCTCGACCCGCCGACCACCGTGGTGGAGATCGAACGGTCCGCTCCGGTGCCCGGGGCAGGTGGTCGACGCCGCTCGGGACGCGGCGACCGAGTACGGCCGCGTTCGTCGCGGCGGACCCGGGGCCGACCGCCGAACCCGCCCTGATCGCGGGGTGGAACGACGTGAAGGCTGCGACACGTCGGACAGTCGGCCGTGGCCACACCGGCCCTGTTCCCCGTAGGCTGACCGCGCGTCGATAGTCTGGACCGGGCGGCAACGCGAAGTTGCACGACTCCTGCCGCCCCGTGCCGGTCCGCACGCCACGCCCGAAGCGCGGTCGTGAGCGCTGGCGGTGCCGATCCATCCAACGCGGGCAGGGATGACACGGTGCATGACAACGGTAGTTTCGAGGATCCGCGGTTGACCGGCGAGCGCCACGGTGTCGGCGACCCCACGTTGGTTTCACGTGAAACGGCGTACCACCCGGGTTGGCCGGAGGGTGGGGCGGTGCCGGTCAGCGGGGCACCTCAGCCGCCCACGACGGCGCCGGTGCCCACCACGCCGGGCGTCCCGACCCGGGCCGGCGTGCCGCTCGTAGCGGACACGTCGGTCGGCGCCGCATCCCCGACGCCGGAGCAACCGGTGCCCAACCCGACCTCCCCGGCCGCCGACGAGCCGTACGTTTCACGTGAAACACCGAATCGGGAAGAGGATGATCCCCCCTTGGCTATGGAGGCTTTGCGCGCCGTGCAGATTCTGAACCCCAGCGGCGAGGTGACCATGCCCCGGCCGGACCGGACCCGGGTGATGTGCGTGGCCAACCAGAAGGGGGGCGTCGGTAAGACGACCACGACGGTGAATCTCGCGGTGGCCCTGGCACTGCACGGGAACCGGGTGATGGTTGTTGACCTCGACCCACAGGGCAACGCCTCGACCGGACTCAACGTCCCGCACCACGCGGGCGTACCGGACGTCTACGACTGCCTGATCGACAACGTGCCGCTGACCGAGGTGGCGCAGCCGGTCGAGGGGATACCCGACCTGTGGTGCGTCCCAGCGACGATAGATCTGGCCGGGGCCGAGATCGAGCTGGTCTCCGTGGTGGCCCGGGAGTCCCGGCTGTCCCGAGCCATCACGGCGTACCCGGTCGAGCTGGACTACGTGTTCATCGACTGCCCACCGTCGTTGGGTCTGCTGACGGTCAACGCGCTGGTCGCCGCGCAAGAGGTGCTGATCCCGATCCAGTGCGAGTACTACGCGCTGGAAGGACTCAACCAGTTGATCAACAACATCAACCTGGTCCGGCAGCATCTCAACCCGACGCTGGACGTCTCCACCATCCTGCTCACGATGTACGACCGGCGGACCCGGCTGGCCGACGCCGTCGAGCAGGACGTGCGCAACCACTTCGGGGACAAGGTGCTCCAGTCGGTCATCCCCCGCAACGTCCGAGTGTCGGAGGCGCCGAGCTACGGCCAGTCGGTGATGACCTACGATCCCGGATCGCGGGGTGCGACAAGCTACTTCGAAGCGGCCCAGGAGATCGCCGAGCGCGGTGTCGCTCGGCTCGGTCGCAATGTCTGACACGGTGGTTGGAGCGGGAGGCAGGGCATGAAGAACCGTCCGAAGGGCGGGCTCGGGCGCGGGCTCGGTGCCCTCATCCCCACCACCGCTCCGGTTCAGCCGGGTGTCGCACAGCCAGCCCCGGCTCCGGTGACTCCGTCCCCGGCCACTGCGGCCGTCTCCGGCAGCGGCGGGACCGCTGCTGCCGTCGCGACGGAACCGGCCGTCGCGACGCCCGTCGACCTGTCGCCGCCCGTCGACCTGTCGCCGGTGCCTGGTGCCCGGTTCGCCGAGCTGCCGGTCGCCGCGATCATCCCGAATCCGAAGCAGCCCCGCCAGGTCTTCGACGACGAGGCGCTCGAGGAGCTGAAGGTCTCGATCGAGCAGGTCGGGTTCCTGCAGCCGATCGTCGTACGACAGCTGGACGACGGTGAGCAGTACGAGCTGGTGATGGGGGAACGCCGCTGGCGTGCCGCGCAGGCGATCGGCCGGGAGTCCATCCCCGCGATCGTCCGGGACACCAGGGACGACGCGATGCTCCGGGACGCGCTGCTGGAGAACATCCACCGGGCCAACCTCAACCCGCTCGAGGAGGCGGCCGCGTACCAGCAGTTGCTCGACGAGTTCGGGGCGACCCACGAAGAACTCGCCAAGCGCATCGGCCGGAGCCGGCCGCAGATCTCCAACACGATCCGACTGTTGAATCTGCCGGCTCAGGTGCAGCGGAGGGTGGCCGCCGGCGTGCTGTCGGCCGGTCACGCCCGGGCGCTGCTGAGCCTCGACGATTCCGACGCCCAGGACGCCCTGGCGCTACGCATCGTCGCCGAAGGGCTCTCGGTCCGGGCCACCGAGGAACTGGTGGCGCTCGCCGGGACCGATGACTCGGCGAAGCGTACGGCCAGTCCGCAGCGTCGCCCGAAGGCCCACGCCCCGGCCCTCACCGATCTCGCCGATCGCCTGTCTGACCGATTCGACACCCGGGTCAAGGTCGACATCGGGCGGAGCAAGGGCAAGATCACGATTGAGTTCGCCACGGTCGACGACCTGGAGCGGATCGTCGGAATCATCGGAGTGGGCGACGGGGACGACACCTCAGGCGACGTCGACTGATTGCCGGGCCGGTCCGTCGACCCGGCAGATGGCATGTCCTCGCAGGGGCTGGTGTTTCACGTGAAACACCAGCCCTTCTTCTGCGGTTTCGGCCCGCGCCGATTCAACGCCCCGGCCCCTGCCATTGCCGACCGGTCCACCCTTGCCGACCGGTCCACCCGGAGTCGGCACCCACGCACTCGCCAGTCGCCCGGTCGGAGGCGACCGCGCGGCTCGTTCCACGTGAAACGGTGGGCCGGCGGGGGCCGCTACCCGGCCCGGTAGCTGCCCGGTGGGGCCAGTGGGGCGCCCGGTAGCGATGTTTCACGTGGAACCGAACGACGGTCTCGCCCGGCCGCTCCGGAGGGCCGACCTACGGCTGTTCCGGGCGGCGCCAGACGGCTCGCCGAGCCCGGTTACCACTCGGTCGATGGATCGTTGAGAAGACCGGGCTACCGGAGGCACCAAGACGTATCCGCGGCCGACCGGGCGGCTCCCGGGTGTCCCCGGGATCGATCCGCTACGGGGCCGGGCGTTTTCCACAGGCGTTTTCCACAGGGTGCCTCGTTTCACGTGAAACAGCGGGTAGACCGGGCTGGCGCCCTGTGGATAACTCCTGTGGAGAACTGGGACGGCGAGCCCTGGTCGGCAGCCGACCAGGGACCGGTCGTCCCACCGGATGAGAGTCGCGGGCCGGCCGAAACGGGGAACGACAGGCGGCGCAGACTCGGTTAGGGTCAGCGTCGTGCCAGACACCCCTGCCTCGGTTCCCGACTTCGCGCGATGGCCATCCTTCCCCTTCGAGGGCGACCTGCGGGTCAAGCGACTCGATGACCCGGTTGACGTCGAACCGCCTCGCAAGGGTGAGGGCACGGCGGAATGCTCGTCCTGCTCCGCCCCGGACGACGCGTACATCTGGGTCAGCGAACGCTGGCGGGTCCGTGCGATGGACCGCCCGACCGGGCTACCGATGGTCCTCATCCTGGAGTCCCGGTCCCACTTCGACCTCGGCGATCTGCCGAACCTGCTCGCGGCCGAACTCGGCGTGATGACCGTCCGGCTCGAGCGGGCGATCCGGTCGCTCGACGGCGTGGCCCGGGTTCACGTGAACCGATGGGGGGACGGCTCGGCACACCTGCACCTGTGGTTCCTGGCTCGGCCGTACGGGCAGCTGCAGCTCCGTGGCACGTTCCTCTCCCTGTGGGACAGCATCCTGCCGCCGATCTCCGAGTCACGCTGGCGGGAGAACCTGGCGCTGGTCGCCGCGTGGCTGGCGGAGTTCGGCGGTCGTCAGCTCGCTGAGCCGCCGCGGATTCAGTGGCGGGCACCGTCGAACCTCACCGAACAGGCGAGCCATCCGGTCAGCGTCGACGACTTCGATGAGATCGACGGTGCAGGACCGGCCGTGGCCGAGCTCGTGGTGCCGATGGAGAGCATCGAACCAGCTGCTGATCTCGGCGAACTCGCCAGCGACGTCGCTACTACCCAGCAGGGTGAACCTCTTGCTGCCGACCCGGCCGACGTCGAGGATGCCGCTGCCCCCACCGACGACAGGGCCGCGGCAGGTGCCGGTACTGAGGCGAAGGAGGACGACGACCCGGACCCGGAGGGCGCTACGGACCAGGGCGGGCCCGAAGTCCCGGCTGCGGGCGATTCGGCGGGGTCGCCGACCGGCAGCGCCCGGTGATCAGTTCGCCGGGTCGTACGGTCGGGCCGCGGCCCGGACCACCAGCGTGGCGAGCAGCTCACCGAGGTCCAGCCCGCCAGCCTGGACCGCCAGCGGCAAGAGCGAGGTCTCGGTCATCCCGGGTGAGACGTTGACCTCCAGGACGTGCGGCCGGCCGTCGGCGTCGACGATCATGTCGACGCGGGAGAGATCCCGCAGCCCGAGTGCCCGGTGAGCGGCGACGGCGGTCGCCGCCACCTGCTCGGCAGCCGGCTCGTCCAGCCGGGCCGGCGCGTGCCACGTCGTCAGTCCGGCGGTGTAGCGGGCAGCGTAGTCGTAGACACCGTTGCGTGGCACGATCTCGACGGCCGGTAGCGCCTCCGGGCCGGCGCCCCGGTCGACGACCGATACGGCGACGTCCATCCCGGTGACGTACCGCTCCACCAACGCCGTCGAGTCGTACGCGAAGCAGCCAACCATCGCTGCGGAGAGTTCCGCCGCCTCGCGTACCACCGCCGCGCCCAGCCCGGAGCCACCCTGCGCCGGCTTGACCATCAGCGGCAGGCCGAGCCGTTCGACGATCCGCTCCAGCACGGCGACCGCACCCAGTTCGGAGAACCGGTCGTGGGGCAGCGCGACCCAGTCCGGGGTCGGGATGCCCGCCTCGCGCAGCACCGCCTTGGCCGACGGCTTGTCCCAGGCCAGGCGGGCGGCGCGGGCGTCGCAGCCGATGTACGGCACGCCGCAGAGATCCAGTACGCCGCGCAGCGAGCCGTCCTCACCGGTCGCCCCGTGCAGCGCGATGACCACCGCGTCCGGCGGGTCGGAGCGCAGCGCTGGAATCAGCGAGACGTCGGCGTCGCGCATCTCGGCCTCGACGCCGACCGAGCGGAGCGCGTCCAGCACCCGGCGACCGGACTTCAGCGAGACGTCGCGTTCGTACGACAACCCGCCGGCGAGAACGAGCACACGCGGATCCGGGGCGGCGGACGACGACGATGATTCGGTTGCGGTGGGGTCCAACGCTGGGCTCATGCCCGAATCATGCCAAGTCAGGCCCGGGCGCGTCCGCGCCGGGGCGCTGGCGTCGGCCAGATCCGCCGGAGACCGGTCCGAAGACCTCGCGCATCGCCGACTCCCGCTCCATCACGCCGGCCAGCCGCCGGACGCCTTCCCGGATCCGCTCCGGCGGGGGGTAGGAGAAGTTGAGCCGCATGTTGCCGGCCCCGGAGCCGTCAGCGTAGAAGCCGGTGCCGGGAACGTAGGCCACCCGGGCGGCGATGGCCCGGGGGACCATGGCTTTGGCGTCCAACCCGTCCGGC
Organism: Micromonospora sp. LOL_014; assembly: GCF_048060245.1. NCBI lineage: Bacteria > Bacillati > Actinomycetota > Actinomycetes > Micromonosporales > Micromonosporaceae > Micromonospora > Micromonospora sp. LOL_014. Next base: position 88,931 of record NZ_JBHMIP010000003.1, on the reverse strand, counting down.
AGCGACGCCCAGACGAACAGGCCGCCGCTCGGTCGGGTCCAGGTCGTCCCGGCCGGCATCAGGTCGGTCAGCGCGGACAGCAGTGCGTCCCGCCGCTCCCGGTAGACCTCCCGGTACGTCTTGAGCTGCTCCCGCCACGGCATGGTGGCCAGGTAGGTGGCGACCGCGGCCTGGGCGTAGGCACTGGGGCAGAGGATCTGCGCCTCACTGGCGATGACCAGCTTCTCGCGTACCGCGTGCGGGGCGAGAATCCAACCGACCCGCAGCCCTGGCGCGAAGGTCTTGGAGAAGGTGCTCAGGTAGAAGACGCCGTGCCGGCGTCGGGCCCGCAGCGGCGCCGGCGCTTCGCCGTCGAAGCTCAGCTGGCCGTACGGGTCGTCCTCGACGACCAGCAGGCCGGCGCGTTCGCAGATGTCGAGTACCCGGTCGCGGCGCTCGTCGGTCAGCGTCACGCCAGCCGGGTTCTGAAACGTCGGGATGGTGTAGAGGAACTTCGCCCGTCGGCCGGACCGGGCCACTTCGGTGATCGCCTGCTCCAGCGCCTCGGGGATCAGCCCGTCGGCGTCCATCGGCACGTGCACCACCTGGGCCTGCGCCGCCTGGAACACGCCGAGGGCGCCGACGTAGGTGGGGCCCTCGGCGAGGACCACGTCGCCCGGGTCCAGGAAGAGCCGGGCGACCAGATCGAGGGCCTGCTGCCCGCCGACGGTCACCACCACGTCCTCGGGGGAGGCCCCGGACGAAACGTCGATCCCGGACAGCGACATCACTTCGCAGATCCGTTCCCGCAGGTCGAGGGTGCCCTGGCCGATGCCGTACTGCAGGGTCGAGGTGCCGGTCTCGGCGGCGAGGCGGCCGAGCATTTCGCCGACCGCGTCCAGCGGCAGCGCGGCGACGTACGGGGCTCCGCCGGCGAGCGACACCACCTCCGGCCGACTGGCGACGGCGAACAGCGCCCGGATCTCCGAGGCGGTCATCCCCCGGACCCGGCGGGCATAGCGGTCGGTGTAGTCGTCGAGCGTCGTGCCGGTCATGACCTCACCTCGAAACGCGTCGCACCGGTGGTGCCGGGTCGGGCCGCGACACGCACTGATCGTCTGATGGTAGTCCGGCGTGTCGCGGTCCGGCGTGGGCATTACCACACCGTCCATATGTCGGACCAGCGAACCCGGATTGGCCTGCGAAGACAGCGACCGGACGCCCGACCTCTCCCCGGACGCGAGGTTGCGGCGTACGATCGCTCGTTGGGGACAGGAGACGGCGCGTGGTGAGGCTCGGCGGGTTTCAACGCTTGACCGGTTCGGTGGTGGGGGATCGCCAATGTCGCGACGTCTGGTCAGTCTGACGCTGGACACGCTGGAGGAGCTACCCAGATCCTGCCGGCGGTGTGTCTTCTGGGAGCTCGATCCGGTGGCGGCCGACCGCGCCCGGACCTCCGGCGACCCGGCGCTGGAGAAGGAGGCGTGGGTCTCCCAGACTCTCCTGGAGTGGGGTTCCTGCGGCAAGCTCGCCTACGTCGACGGCATGCCGGCCGGCTTCGTGATGTACGCGCCGCCGGCCCACCTGCCGAGGTCGATGGCGTTCCCGACGTCCCCGGTCTCCGCCGACGCGGTACTGCTGACCACGGCGCACGTGGTGCAGCCGTTCGCCGGCGGTGGCCTTGGGCGAATGCTGGTGCAGGGCGTGGCCCGGGATCTCACCAAACGGGGCATCAAGGCGATCGAGGCGTTCGGTGACGCCACCGCCGACCCGGCGGAGACGTCCGGTCGGGGCTGTCTCGCCCCAGCCGACTTCTACCTGTCGGTCGGCTTCAAGACGGTCCGACAGCACCCCCGGTTCCCCCGGCTACGGCTGGAGTTGCGGACCGCGTTGTCGTGGAAGTCGGACGTCGAGTACGCCCTGGAGAAGCTGCTCGGCTCGATGACTCCGGAGCACCTGCTGCGCCCGGCCACCCACGCGGCGACGAACTGACTGACGTGGTTCAGGCCTCCGCCGTCGCGTCGACCACCGCGCGCAGCGTGTGTACGTCGATCGACCCGGTCGGCACGTCCAGCTCCACCGGGTAGTACATCCGCTGCACCGCCGCTACCAGTGCCTCTGCCACCTGGTCGCGAAACCCGGGCCGGATCAGCCGGGCCCGGTCGGCCGAGCAGGTCAGATAACCCACGTCCACCCGTACCGCCGGCATCCGGGTCAGCCGTAGCAACTCCCAGCTCTTCGCGTGGACCCGGCAGTCGCGCAGGCCGGTACGTACCGCGATCTCCCGCTGTACCAGCCCGGCCAGCCGCTCGCCGACCGTCGACGTGACCCCGTTGCCGGTGCCGTAGTGGTAGGTGGCCACCCCGTCGGCGGCCGGGTTGGCATGCCCGTCGACGTGCAGGGAGATGAACAGGTCCGCGCCGACGTCGTTGGCCAACTGGGTCCGCGCCGGGTCGCTGAGCACCGAGGTGGTGGCCGGACCCCGGGTGAGATGCACCCGCATCCCGGCTGCCGCCAGCCGCCCCTCCAACCGGGCGGCGAGGTCGTACGCCAGCTCCGCCTCGGACCAGCGCCGGCCGCTGTCGATGACCACAACGCCGGGATCGGATCCCCCGTGACCAGGGTCGACGACGATCGTCTTGCCCACCAGGTTGGGGCCGGACTCGCGGAACGCGTCGGCTTCCCGCAGCCACTGTGGGCGTCCGCCGACCACCTTGCGGCCCAACCTGCGCATCGCGTGCATGGTGTACGGCCCGCAGCCGCCGTCGGCGGTCAGTCCCACCTCCCGCTGGAACTGGGTGACCGAGCGGGCGGTGCGCCCGCCGTACACGCCGTCGGCGCGGCCCACGTCGTAGCCCATCTCCAGCAGACGTTCCTGCAGCGCCCGGACGTCCTCGCCGACCAGCGGCTGCGATATCGAGTGGTAGAGCGCCCGGTCACCGAGCCGCCAGCGGGCGGCGTCCAGCGCCCGCCAGGTCTCCGCGCCTACCCGGCCGTCGATGCTCAGTCCACGGAGTTGCTGGAAGGCGCGTACGGCGTGCTCGGTGCGGGCGTCGAATACGTCGGCCCCCGGGGTTGGCTCGAGCAGCTCCAGGTTGACCAGGATGGAGCGGATCTCGGCCACGGCGGGACCCTGATCGTCACGGCGGATCGGGCGCACGGGACGTGGACCTCCCCCCTGCAGGCGCGGACGATCCGGAGCGTAACCCGGCCGGCAGGTGCCCGTACCCGGGTTACGGCGAAGCGGACCGTACGGGGAGCGCCCGGTGTTCGGACGATCAGCCCGGGAACGAACCAACCAGCAGCCCTATAACGGCGTCGCCAGCAGCCCGAAAACGGACCAGCCGGCCCACCCGTCAGGTGGGCCGGCTGGTCCGCCGTGCCGCGCGGGGCAGCCCCGCTGAAGTTCAGAAGGCCGACTCGATCAGCTTGACCAGGTCGCCCTTGGGCCGGGCGCCGGCCACCGACTGCACCGGCTCACCGGCCTTGAACACGGTGAGCGTGGGAACCGACATCACCCGGTACCGGCGGGCGATCTCCGGGTTCTCGTCGATGTTCAGTTTGACGATCGACACCTTGTCACCCATCTCGGTGGCGATCTCCTCGAGCAGCGGTGCGACCTTTCGGCACGGCTGGCACCACTCGGCCCAGAAGTCCACCAGCACCGGCTTGTCGGACATCAGTACGTCGGTGGCGAAGCTGGCCTCGGTGACCGCTCGGGTAGCTCCCACGGGAAAATCCTCCTCCTCGACCGCCGGCGCGCCGGCGGTCAGACCTCTTCGAGTGTGGCGAGGTAACGCTCGGCGTCGAGCGCCGCCGCGCAACCGCTGCCGGCAGCGGTGATCGCCTGCTGGTAGGTGTGGTCGACCAGGTCACCGGCGGCGAACACGCCCGGCACGCTGGTCCGGGTGCTCGGCGAGTCGACCAGCACGTAGCCGTTCTGGTCGAGCTCAACCTGGCCGCGGAACATTTCGCTCCGTGGGTCGTGACCGATCGCGACGAAGACCCCGGTGACGTCGAGTGTCCGGGACTCGCCGGTGTGCGTGTTGCGCAGCCGGATCCCGGAGACCTTACCGTCGGCACCGAGGATCTCCTCGACGACACTGTTCCACTCGACCCGGATCTTGTCGTTGCCGAGCGCGCGGGTCGCCATGATCTGGCTGGCCCGGAACTCGTCGCGGCGGTGCACGATGGTCACCGACTCGGCGAACCGGGTGAGGAAGGTGGCTTCCTCCATCGCCGAGTCGCCACCGCCGACCACCACGACGTGCTGCCCCCGGAAGAAGAAGCCGTCACAGGTTGCGCAGGAGGACACCCCGTGGCCGAGGAACTCCTGCTCACCGGGGACGTTCAGGGGACGCCACGCGGAGCCGGTGGCCAGGATGATCGCCTTGGCCCGGTAGCCGGTCTCGCCCACGTACACCGTGCTGGCCTCGGTGGCGCCCGGGGTGCCGGTGTCGGCCAACTCGACCCGCGTCACGTCGTCGGTGACGAACTCGGCACCGAAGCGCTCGGCCTGCTTGCGGATCGAGTCCATCAGCTCCGGACCCATGATGCCGTCCGGGAAGCCGGGGAAGTTCTCCACCTCGGTGGTGGTCATCAGTGCTCCGCCGGACTGCACCCCCTCGATGACGAGTGGGCGCAGGTTGGCGCGTGCGGCGTACACCGCAGCGGTGTAACCGGCCGGCCCCGAGCCGATGATGATCAGGTTGCGGACCTCGTCCACTGCCGACTCCCAAAGTCTGATTTCTGCGCAACGGCGACCGTTGACGACAACGCCTCGGAGCCGGGGAGTAATCCCGCTCCGGTGCCGCGTGTCCCACGTCACGCGGCCGGCAGGGTCACCCTACCTGTGCCGAGTACCTGGTGTCCGCGCCGGCCGCAGGCGTACCGCAGCCGGTGCCGCTCACCCAGATCCAGCTGGCACCGAAGCTGTCACTGAACGAGAGGACCAGCGCCGGTTCACCTTCGAAGGCCGCGAAGTCCACCAGGTCGACGCCGAGTACGCCGTTACCGTGCTCGGCGGTCACCGCGGCCACGCAGTCGGCCAGTGCGGCCGGGTCGGCGAGGCGGGCCAGTGCCGTCGAGGCGGGCGACTCCTGCAGTACGGTGTCCTCGCCGGCAGCCGGTTGCCCCCCGTCGACGCCGCCACGCCCGACGGCCTCGAACATCGGCACGATCGTCGCCCGCTGGTAGTCGGTGCCGCTGGCCAGCAGCCGAGGTGCGGAGGCGTCCATCATCGTGCCCGGCTGGTCCTCCTGTCGGGTCTCGGCGCTCTGGCTTTCAGCGCTGCCAGCATCGTCCGATGGGCTACCCGCCGTGGTGCTCGCGTCGTCTGCGGACCCGGCACCGAGCAGCTGGCCGACTCCGAGGCCGGCGAACGCCACGGCGGCCGCCGCGACGGTGATCGGAGCGGCGTACCGCTGCCAGCGGCGGCGACGGTCCCGCCCCACCCGGGCCGCCGCAAGCGGCACCGGCGCCGCGACGGTGGCCAGATCCGGGCTGATCGCCGGGTCCGAGGCCGGCGGCGGTAGCGGCTCGGCGGCCAGGGCGGCGTGCACCCGGTCGGCGACGTCGGGTGGGATCGGCTCGACGACGCTGCCCCACTCGGCGAGCATCGTCTGGACCAGCTGGGTGGCCTCGACCAGCTCGTCGTGGGCCGCCCGCCAGGACGGTCGTTCCACGATCAGCCGGGCCACGGCGACCTCGTCCGGGGTGCCGTCGAGCGCCCCACCGACATAGTCGGCGAGCAGCTCTCGATCGACCTCCTGGAACCGGTCGGCGGTCACCGTTCCTCCTTGCCACCGTCGCCACGTGCGGACCCTGATGGGACGTCGTCGAGCCGCTGCGGGTTCCGTGGGGTGAGCGACGACACCTGGGCGCGTGGTGGTGCCACCTGCGCGTTCGCCCGCTGTGGCCGCAGATGCCCGAGAAGCCCGGCCAGCCGGGCCCGTCCCCGGGCGCAGCGGCTCTTCACCGTGCCCTCGGCGACGCCGAGCATCACCGCCGCGTCGGCGACCGGGTATCCCTGCACATCGACCAGGATCAACGCGGCCCGCTGTTCCGCCGGCAGCTCGGCCAGTGCCTGGCGGACGACCAGGGCGGTGTCGTGATCGACCGGGGGTGCCACCGGCTCGGTGCCTCGTACACCGTCGCCGTCCCGGCCACCGTCGGGCAGCGGCACCGTGGGGTGGGACTTGCGGCGGCGTACCCGGTCCAGGCACGCGTTGACCACGATGCGGTGCAGCCAGGTGGTGACCGCAGCGTCGCCCCGGAACCGGGCGGCCGCGCGGTGTGCCGACAGCAGCGCGTCCTGCAGCGCGTCGGCGGCCTCCTCGCGGTCGCTGAGCGTCCGCAGGGCAACGGCCCAGAGCCGGTCCTGATGCCGCCGTACCAACTCACCGAACGCCTCCGGGTCGCCGTCGACGTGTGCCCGGAGCAGCTCCTCGTCGCCGAGGTCGACCCGGCCTCCGGTCATGGCCCCTCGACCGTGATCTCCTGAACGCCGATCTGGTACTTGTCGTTGCCGATCGGAGGCAACTTGGTGATCCACACCAGGAGGTACTGGTAGGTCTCGTCGGGAGAGAATCCGCTGAAGGTGAGGGTCGCTCCGTCGGCGTTCTCGAACCGGGCGCCGATCCGGTCGGTGAACGTCTCGAGGATCTCGTCGTCGCCTTCCCGGGTCGCTCCCGGGTCGTTCGGACCGGCCAGTAGCTCGGCGGTGGCACCGGACGCGGAGAGCTCGACCTTCACGCTGGTCACCGCCCGTGGCTCCTGCAGGTCGATCAGCACCCCCATGCCCCGCTTCAGGTTGCCGAAGTTGGGGTTGCGCTCGTAAGCGTCGGTCTCCCATCCGGTGTTGGTGTCGCCGTCAACGGCGGCCTCCGCCCCGTCGAGCTCGTCGCGGGCACCGTCGGCGTCGACGATGCGGACCTGGCCGCCGGAGAGGGCGATCGGCTGTGGCTGGGCCGGGGCACTGGTCTCGGTGGGACCCGGGGTCGAGGTTACCTGGGTCTCGGGCGGCGTGGACCGATCGCCCTCGCCGTCACGGTCGTTGCCGAGCGCGCTGATCCCGAAGTACAGCCCGGTCACCGCGATGACCAGCAGCCCGGCGACACCGGCGGCGATCTTGCGACGGGAAGCGAGTGGGGTGCCGGTCGGCTCGTCGTCGTCGGCCGCCGAGAACCGCAGCGGTCCGACGCTGCCGAGGTAGTGCTCTTCGGTGCCGGCGTCGAGCCGACCCAGCTCGGCGGCGAGCACCTCCGAGGAGGGCAGCGCGAGTCGCGGGTCGAGCAGGTCCATGGTCAGGTCGTCGAGGTACGCCGGAACACCGGAGCGCACCTGACGGGGGGCGGCGACCGCCCCGGTCGCATCCCGGACCGCGTCCGGCAGCGTCGTGCTGCCGGCCTCGTGCTGTGGCCAGTGGCCGGTCATCGCGAAGTAGAGCACACCGCCGATCGCCCGGATGTCGGTTTCGTAGGTGTCGGAACTGTCGGCCCGTGCGTCGGCCAGCACCACCCGGCCGTCGTGGCCGATCATCACCGTGCCGGGGTGGATGTTGCCGTGCACCATGCCGGTGGCGTGCACCGCAGCGATGGCGGAGGCGACCGAGTGAGCGATCATGGTGGCCCGGGCCGCGTCCAACGGACCGGCGGCGGCGATCACCTCGCGCAGCGAGTCGCCCTCCACCCACTCACGGACGACGTAGGCCCGCTGCCCCTCGTCGATGGCGTCGTAGACGCCGACCAGGTTGGAGTGGATGACCCGACTGGCCCGTACCGCGGCCTGCAGCATCTCCATGGCGGAATCGCCACCGGGGTAGCGCAGCACCACCGCGACCGGACGGCGCAGCACCACGTCGACCCCACGCCAGACCTGCCGGCCCGCACTGTCGTTGTTGACGTGCTGAGCCAGCTGGTATCGCTCGGCGAGGATCTCGCCGGCGGAGGGCGCATCGAAGGCCATCATCGGCGGACTGGCCTCGTCCGCCTCCTGGCCTTCGCCGACCTGGGTCACCCGTCCTCCCTGTGGATCGTCTCGGTCGAACCCTGGTGCTGGTCGTCCGGTGTTCTGCCGGTTGTCCGATTATCCTGCCGGTCGCGCTTGCCGTGCTGGTCGTCGTGCTGCCGGCACCGGCCGGCCCGCAGCGGTGGAACGTCACCGTTCACGACCCGGTGTCGCACATATCCGTCCAGAACGACTTTACCTGCGTTGCGGCACCACCAACATGTCAGCTTCCCGCAGCTCCCGCAATGCCGACCGGCGATCGACCTGCCGTCGGGCGGACCATCGGTCAATGCCGCCCCGCCCGTACGGCCAGCCGCACGCCCGTCCGGTGAGTAGCTACCGGGGGTGACACTGGCCCGGCCGCATAACCTCCATCGCAAATATACGTTGTACCGCCCGGGTGCCGCTCCCAGCCCGCCGCGACAGCCCGCCGCCACCGGACCACCGAGGCTCCGACACCGCCCGTAACGAGGATCCTGGTTTTGAGTTATCCACAGGCGCTGACCTGGTGTCGAGCGTGTCCAACCCGGTTATCCACAGGCCTGTCCACAGGCTGATCTCAGCCAAGCAACGTCCAGTGACACTGCGTCAACGTGCTTGACGCGCTCATCCAACCTGCCAACGGCAACACCTGGATCTCCCCACTACCTGACCCGCACCGACCAACCGATCGCCAGGCTCCTATCAGTTGCGTGTTGGCGAAGGCGCACCGTGCAAGATGCGGTTGATCATCCTGAAATGGCTAGTCAGCGGGTGAGCCGACGGCGGACCATTCCGAGCACCTCGGTGATCTCGGTGATCTTCAGTACCACGGCCAGCCCGAGGTACGACGTACCGATCACCGCGCCACCGATCGCCAGTTGGACTGCGGCGGCCGGCCAGCTCAAGTGAGCCGGGTCGCCGGGCAGCAGCTTGACCACCAGTAGCCCAACCACGGCGGCACCCAGCGCAGCGACCACCACTCGGCCCAGAGTGCCCATGATCTGACCCAGCCCGATCCGGCCGACCCGTGGGCGCAGCAGGACTACCGAGACCACCGCCGCCGCAACGTACGAGATCGCGTTGCCGAGCATCATGCCGGCCGCCGCGAAGGTAGCAGAGAAGGCCAGGTAGAGCCCGACCTGAACGAGTACCCGGAGGATCACCACTGGAATATTGATCAGAGCCGGTGTGCGGGTGTCCGGCAGCGCGTAGAAAGCGAAGGTGAACAGCTGGCTGATTGCGAATGGAACCAGGCCGACCGCCGCTACGAGCAGCACGGTCGACGTGGCCACTGCGTTGTCGCCGGTGAAGGCGCCGTATCGGAAAACCACGACCGAGATTGGCCCGGCCAGCACGGCATAGCAGACCGCGATTGGGGCGAGTACCGCGGTGACCGTCCGGGTACCCCGGGAGAGGTCGGCGGTGAAGTCCCGAAACCGGCCGTCTGCGGCTGCCGCGCTGATCCGTGGCATCAGCGCGGTGATGACTGAGACGGCGATGATGCCGTGCGCCATCATCAGCAGGAGGAATACGTTGTTGTAGATCAGCAGGCCGGCGCTGTCCTCGCCCGCCGCCCGGGTCAGCAAATTGACTACCACGAACAGCCCGAGCTGGTTGACCGCAACGTAGCAGAACATCCAGCCACCGAGTTTAGCCAGCTCGCGTAGACCCAGCTTGCGGAAGTCGAAGCGCAGCTTCCACCGGAAACCGACCTTGCGAAGCGCCGGCAGCAGGCCGGCTGCCTGGACTGCTACACCAAGCAGAGCACCGCCACCGACCAGCAGGATTCGACCCGCGTCCATCTGGTCCGGCCGCAGCGCCCGGGCTCCGTAGACCAGGATGTAGAGGCCGAACGCACCGATGACCACCAGGTTGTTGAGGATTGGCGCCCACATCGGCGCGGCGAAGTGACCCCGGGTGTTCAGGACTGCGGCAATCAGCGCACTCAGGCCGGTGAAGAACAACATCGGCAGCATCAGGTACGACAGCTTGGTGACCAAGTCGGTGTAGTCCGCGTCCTTGCCGCTGGCGTAGAGCGCGGTCAGCACCGGTGCGGAGGCCATCGCGATCAGCGCGGCGGTGGCCAGGGCGATCACCGCCAAGGTCAGCAGGCGCTGGGCGTACGCCTCGCCCCGGTCCGGGTCGTTCTTGCGTCGCCGGACTAGTACCGGAATCAGAACGCTGGTGAGGACACCGCCGAGCAGGAACTCGTAGACCTGATTCGGCAGAAACTGCGCGGTGGTGAAGACGTTGCCGACTAGGTTACCCAGCGCCGCGCCGACCATTAGATTACGGACGAATCCCGTACCCCGGCTGACTAGGCTGCCGATCGCCATCACCGCGCTGTTCGCTGCGGCGCTGGTCTCGGCGACCACCTCCTGTGGGGGTGCGGTGGCTTCAACGGCCGGCTGGTTCAGAGGCTCTGCCGAGATGAAGGTAGCCTCGTCGTCCGGCACCTGTCCGCCGCCGTGCGCGTTGGCGCTGCGGTAGAGTCCACCGGCCATCTTCCTGCCTCCAAGGGTGGGCCGGACATTCTTTCCAGCCAAAACGTTCACAAGGGGTGGGATAGGCGCGTACTCCCCGCCGAGCTTGCTGAACGCTTCGATCGTGCTTCAGCACTGGGCCAGCCGAAGATACTCTGGGCGACGGTAGCCTCGGCCGCCCCGACCGGGGTCGGCGTTCGTGCTCCGGTACAACCCGCCACTCATCGGACCTCCCACCCCGCCGGTACGCCGGAACCGCCGCGCCGGACGCAGGACCGAGCCTATCGGCCGTCGTCGTCGGCCGGGACGATGCCCGACAGTGCGTCGACCACCCAGGCGGCCTCGGCCGGCACCACCGGCTCGGTCAGCGCGTCCAGCACGGTCGGATGGTCGCAGCCGGCGTCGGCCAGCGTCCGACCGAGCACCGGCACCACCGCCAGGTCACCGGTGTCGCGGGCCCGCCGGGCCAGTTCGGCGACGGCCGGGGTACGCCACGGAGTGTCGAGCACCCGGCGGTGCCGGGCCGCCGCCCGGCGTACCAATTCGGTGACCTCGTCGAACGGAAAGGACTCCGCACCGAGGACGCGGGCCGGTGCGCCGGGGCCGTCCGGCTGCCCGGCGGCCACCCAGCCCCAGCCGGCGGCGTACCGCCAGTGCGTCCGGGCGCCGTGGTCGAGATGGTCGCGCACCTGCCGGGCCACCGACTCGTCGTCGAGAATCCGGGGGTCGACCGTGGCCGGTGCCGGCCACCAGGACGGGTCGGCGAACAGCTCCAGTGGCGGCTGCACCGGGCCGGTCCTCGCATCGGTGCCGTCCGGGTCGCCCGCCGGACCGTCGCCAGTGATCGCTGAGCCATCAGGTGCCGCCGGGTCTTCGGTTCCCGACGGCCCGGCGCGGCGTAGCGCGCGCAGCGCGGTGGCCAGCATGGTGGCTGCCCGGTCCTCCTCCAGCGGGTCACCGGCCGGTGGTGCGTACCGGTGCAGCAGCGCCACCAGCAGACCGGGATGTGGCCACGCCGGATCGTCCAGGGCGAGCAACCGGCCGATCAGGTCCAGTTCCGCCCAGCGCAGCACCGCCGCGTACGGCCGGCCCGGGTCCAGCCGGGCCAGCGGCAGCGGCTCGGTCGCTCCCGGCTGACGCAGGCCGAGCAGGCATTCGCCGTACCCGAGGTCGATCTCCAGCACCAGGCCGTAGCCGTCGGCGACCGGCAGCACCACCCGGGTCTGCGCGTGATGGGCCGGTACGGGTCCGTCCACTGGCGGCAGGTACGCCGCCCAGAAGGTCGGATCGGTGGTCAGGCTGGCCAACGGTTCGGGAATCGGCACGGTGACTCATCCTGCCCGGCGGGGGCGGCGGCGGCCACAGCGGCTACTCTGGCGATCCCATGTCCGAAACCTCCGCGCCTCGCGCCACCGATGCTCGCGCCACGGACGCTCGTGCCGCCGCCGGGTCCGACCGCACTGCGGCGACCCCGGGTGACCTGACCGCCGTGCAACGCAACGCCGTCGCCGAACTGCTCCGGGTCTCCCCGGTCGCCGACGAGCTCGGCAACCGGTTCGCCGCCGCCGGCCACGAGCTGCACCTGGTCGGCGGCTCGGTCCGCGACGCGCTGCTCGGCCGACTCGGCAGCGACCTGGACTTCTGCACCGACGCGCACCCGGACCAGACCCTGGCGGTGGTCAAGGGCTGGGCGGAGGCGATCTGGGAGACCGGCCGCGAATTCGGCACCATCGGCGCCCGTCGGGGTGGGATGACCCTGGAGATCACCACCTACCGGGCGGAAGCCTACGACGGGGTGACCCGTAACCCGGTGGTCGCCTACGGCACCAGCCTCGCCGACGACCTGCGGCGGCGCGACTTCACCATCAACGCGATGGCGGTCAGCCTGCCCGAGCACCGGTTCACCGATCCGTACGGCGGGGTCAGCGATCTGGCCGCGAAGATCATCCGTACCCCGGGGACGCCGCAGGACTCGTTCGGCGACGACCCGCTGCGGATGCTGCGGGCCGCCCGGTTCGCCGCGCAGCTGAGGTTCGCCGTGCATCCGGACGTCCGCGCGGCGATGGCCGCCATGGCGGCCGACCTGGACCGGATCACCGCCGAACGGATCCGGGACGAGTTCAGCAAGCTGCTGTGCGGTACCGACCCGGTCGCCGGGTTGCGGCTGCTGGTCGACTCCGGGCTGGCCGACCGGTTCCTGCCGGAGCTGTCCGGGCTGCGGCTGGAGATCGACGAGCACGCCCAGCACAAGGACGTGTACGAGCACACGTTGACCGTGGTGAGCAACGCCGTCCGGCTGGAAAGCGACGGCTGCGACTTCGTCCTGCGGATGGCGGCGCTGATGCACGACATCGGCAAGCCGGCGACCAAGGCGGTCGGGTCGGACGGTCGGGTCAGCTTCCACCACCACGAGGTGGTCGGTGCCCGGATGACCCGGCACCGGATGAAGGCGCTGCGCTACCCCAAGGAGGTCACCACCCAGGTGGCCAAGCTGGTCGGCCTGCACCTGCGGTTCTACGGGTACGGCCGGGGCGAGTGGACCGACTCGGCGGTCCGCCGCTACGTCACCGACGCCGAAGATCTGCTGCCCCGACTGCACAAGCTGACCCGGTCCGACTGCACCACCCGCAACCGGCGAAAGGCCGCCGCACTGGCCGCCGACTACGACGCGCTGGAGGAGCGGATCGCCCGGATTCAGGCAGAGGAGGATCTGGCCCGGGTCCGGCCGGATCTGGACGGCAACGCGATCATGGAGCTGCTCGGCGTACCGCCGGGACCGGTCGTCGGCCGGGCCTGGCGGCATCTCAAGGAGGTCCGGCTGGAGCGCGGCCCGCTGGACCGCGACGAGGCCGAGGCGGAGTTGCTCCGGTGGGCACGGGACGAAGGGATCCTGTCCGACGCCGGTTAGCCACCCGTAGCGCCCGAATCGGTGGTTACCGGGCGTTGTGCCGCTCGACTACCGTCGCAGGACGGACGGTGCGGCGATCCTGCTGGCGGTCGCGCGCCACGGACAGCTGATCAACCGGGAGGGCCCAGATGCAGCCGTGTGCGGTCTGCGGCGGTGTGTCCGTCAACCAGGCCGGCTACTGCCTCCAGTGCGGCACGTTCCGCGGTGTTCCGTCCAGCCAGGCCGGCTACCCCGGACACCCGCCGCCGCAGCCGCCGGCACCGGTCTACCCCGGCAGCGGTGCGCCGAGCTATCCGGGCTACCCGATGGCGCCGCAGCCGCCCGACCGCGGCCGGTCCTACCTGGTCCCGCTGGTGGCCCTCGGCGCGACGTTCGTTGTACTCGTGGCGGCGATCGGCGTGGTGATCGCGGTCCGCGGCACTGGCGACGGCAACCGGGTCACGGCCGATCCGAGCGTCTCCCCGACCTCCGGCGCCTCCGTGACTCCCGGCGCCTTGCCGACTCCGAGGGAAGCCTCGCCGCCGCTGGTCGACCCCTGCGTGGTCGGTACCTGGCAGGTGGACTCGTACGAGGAGGACATCGCGCTGGAGGAGCCGTTCGGCAGGACCAGGTTCAGCGGCGTCGGCCCCGGTGCCCGGGTCGAGTTGCGCGAGGACGGGTCGGGCACCACCGACTACGGCGACGGCACCACCTTCGAGGGATTCGTAGCCGGGACCGTCGTCACCCTAACCATCAGCGGACGGGTCACCTACCGCTTCCGTGCCCTGGAGGGCACGGTCTCCTTCAGCGACGTTGACGCGGACGGCACGGTCACGTTGAGCGCCCCGGGTGTCGACTCGGAGAGCCAGCCCCTGCTCGTCGACTTCGACCCGGCCAGCTATCAGTGCGACGGCGACACCATGACGCAGCGCACGACGCTCTACACAGCAGAGATGTCCAAGCGCTGAGAGTCAGGTGACAAGTCCACTCAGCAGTTCGCCGTCCGGTACCGCCGCGCCGGCCTGGTCCCGTAGTAGCGCTCGCAGTGGATGTCCTGAACCCACGGGTCGGAAGCGAGCGACATCAGCTGTGACCGCAGCTCGTGGTCGCTGTCCACGATGATGCTCTCGACGTAGTCCTCGCGGAGGAGCCGTCGTGGGCTCCAGGTGACCTGGAGCCGCCACCGTCGGCCCAATTCAAGGTCAAGCGTCCTGGTCTGGGACATGAGGGTTCCTTCCTCGTAGAATTGGTGATGCCGTCGTCAGATGGCGGGCGTCGAGGGCGGTCAGCCTGGTCGGCCGGGGCGCCGGCCGGATCGGGTGCGGGGATGCGGCGTCGGTGTCAGGAGAGGCAGCCCGACGAAGAAGACGCAGACTCCGGCCAGAGCCGCCGCTGCCAGGGTCAGCCACCAGTACGGTACGGACGCCGCACGGCAGACCGCAGCCACCACGACCGTGGTGAGCAGAGTCGACGCGCAGACAATCGCCAGGTTGATCGTTTGGTGGAGTTGTCCCTTCACCTCGACGGCGCCGCGCAGGGTCAGCAAGCGGTTGCGGACGCTGACCGTCATCTTGTCGGGCTGTATCGGGACCTGTTCAGCCTTGGCGCTGGGCTCCTCGTGTGCGAGGTCGATCTCCCGAGTGTCCCGCTGGGCTCCGTCTGCCATCCGTACTTCTCGCATCCTCGTAGCAGATGTGCACTGAACGTGATCGGTCTTCGTGTAGCAGTCTATGCAACTGAGAGTTCCTCTGGGTGCGCATGACACGCTGACGATACATGCATGAAGCACCTATCTGGCTGCCACAACCCGTCAGATCAAGGGGTGACTGGTGTGTAACTCAGTGTGACTTTGCTCCGGGTTGGCCGTCGAATCGATCCCTGGTCGCCGGTAGCGGAGCGCATTCATCCGCTTTGAGTGAAGCCTAGGGCCTATCTTTCGTGGTCGAGGGCTGTGGGATGTGAAACTCGAGATTGATTCGCTACTCAGGAAGCGCTAGCTTGACCGGACCAAGATCTAGCAGGTTGGTGGATGTCAGTTCGTGTGTCTGAGGTGCATCACTCGTACGTAAGAGGGGCACATATTCGATGCAGATGTGGCATCATCTACAACGTACGCCCGTTCGGTTACCCTGAGTGGCGGCGTGCGTGGGGCCAATGGTCCTGATTGTCGGGACGACGTCCGTGACCAGCTCGTCACGCAAAGGAGACAGGCAGTCATGAGTCCACTACCAAATGCTCCTGACGGAGTGCGGTCGGCCGCATCGGGTCGGCCCTCGAACGGTTCGACCGAACACACCGGTGCCGGGGGCCGCCGCGAGGAGTCCTCCACAGGCGGGACCGCGGCTGTCGGAGCGCTGACCCGCGTGACGGCGAACTTCACTCCGAGGGCGATCTCGGCCTTGGAGAAGATCGCCGTTGAGACCGGCGATTCCAAGACCGACATCCTCAACCGGTCCGTGCTGCTCTACGACGCGATCCTCGATGCGGTCGAACGTGAGGGCGGTACCCTGCACGTTACCTACCCGGACGGCACCCGCGAGCGGTTGCGGTTCATCGGCTGACGAGATTCAGCCGAGCCCAGGTCTGCCAGGCCGGTCGCGCTGCGTCCCAGGTGACGCCGGCGGGGATCGGCCGGGCCTCGAGCTGTCGTCCAGCCGCCGGTCCGATGGGACAATCGGCGGGTGCAGGTGCTCGTCCGCTCGACGCTGACCCCCGCCGACCTGGCCGCGATTCGGCAGCTCGACACATCGTTCGTCGCCACCTCGATGTACCACGTCGTCGCCCGCCACGACGGTTTCACGCTGCGGGAGGTTCCGGTGTCGCCGCCGGTGCGCAAACGGTACGACCTGACCGAAGGGGTAGCCGAGGGCGGTCGGCCATGGGACCTGTACGCGCTCGCGATCGCCGGCGACCAGCCGGCCGGCTTCATGGCGACCACCTACCAACGGTGGAACGGGCGGCAGGTGGTCAACGAGCTGCACGTGGCACCGGCGTACCGCCGGCGCGGGGTGGCCCGGGAGCTGATCGGCATAGTGCAGGTCACCGCCCGGGAGAACGCCGCCCGGGAAGTCTGGTTGGAGACCCAGAACGTCAACGTCGCGGCGGTACGCGCGTACCGCCGGCTCGGCTTGACCCTGACCGGCATCGACACCACCCGCTACCCGCCGCCGTACGCCGACGAGGTGGCCCTGTTCATGTCGGCCGCGGTGCCGCCCGCACCCGGTGACCCGGCCCGTCAGCCGACCGGCGGACAATCGGCGGATGCGATGGGCGGTGCTGGACTCACCGATCGGTGAGCTGTCGGTGGCGGTGGACGACGTCGGCGTGTGCCGGGTGCTGTTCGGGCGTACCGACGAGGTGGTCGACGTCGCGCCGACGGACCTGGTGCTGTGCGCGGCGCTCGACCAACTGCGCGGCTACTTCGCCGGTGCGTCCACCGGTTTCACGGTGCCGCTGTCGGTGCGGCGGGGCACGGAGTTCGAGCGGGCCGTGTGGCGGCGGATGACCGACATCCCGTACGGACAGACCGAAACCTACGGTGCGGTCGCCGCGGCGGTGGGCGACCCGCAGGCGGCGCGGGCGGTCGGGGTGGCCTGCAACCGCAACCCGGTCCCGGTGATCGTGCCCTGCCACCGGATCGTCGGAGCCGGCGGCAAGCTGGTCGGCTTCGGTGGCGGGCTGGCCCGCAAACGGCATCTGCTGGAGCTGGAGGCGGCGGTGGCGCTGCGCCAGGCATGGACCTGAACGGTTCCGGGCGGCCCCGCTACAGCGGGACCGCCCGGCGATGCGAGGTGCCGATCGACCGGCGAACGGCCGGGGATCAGCGCTCGATCTTGTTGACGATGAAGTCCTCGACCGCCTGGCGGGCGTCGTGGTCGGCGTACTGCTCCGGCGGCGACTTCATGAAGTAGGACGAGGCCGACAGGACCGGGCCGCCGACGCCCCGGTCGAGGGCGATCTTCGCGGCGCGCAGCGCGTCGATGATCACGCCGGCGGAGTTGGGCGAGTCCCAGACCTCAAGCTTGAGCTCGGCGTTCAGCGGGGTGTCACCGAACGAGCGGCCCTCCAGCCGGATGTACGCCCACTTGCGGTCGTCCAGCCACGGCACGTGGTCGGACGGGCCGATGTGCACGTCGCTCTTGGCCATCTCGTGCGGCACCTGGGAGGTCACCGACTGGGTCTTCGAGATCTTCTTGGAGACCAGTCGGGTGCGCTCCAGCATGTTCATGAAGTCCATGTTGCCGCCGAAGTTCAGCTGGTACGTGCGCAGCAGCTCGACGCCCCGGTCCTCGAACAGCTTGGCCAGGGCCCGGTGCACGATGGTCGCGCCGACCTGGCTCTTGATGTCGTCGCCGACGATCGGCAGCCCGGCGTCGGTGAACTTCTGCGCCCAGGTCGGGTCCGAGGCGATGAACACCGGCAGGGCGTTGACGAAGGCGCAGCCGGCGTCGATGGCAGCCTGCGCGTAGTGTCGGGCGGCCTGCTCGGAGCCGACCGGCAGGTAGCAGACAACCACCTCGGCGCGCGCGTCGCGCAGCGCCTGGGCGATGTCGACCGGCTGCTGGTCGGATTCCTGGATGACCTCCTGGTAGTACTCGCCTACCCCGTCGAGGGTGGGGCCACGCTGCACCAGCACCCCGGTGGGCGGTACGTCGCAGAAGGTAATGGTGTTGTTCTCGCTGGCGTTGATCGCCTCGGCGAGGTCCATGCCGACCTTCTTGGCGTCCACGTCGAACGCCGCGACGAACTCCACGTCCGAGACGTGGTAGTCGCCGAAGGTGACGTGCATGAGACCCGGGACGCGGTCGTTGGGGTCGGCGTTGCGGTAGTACTCCACGCCCTGTACCAGGGACGAGGCGCAGTTTCCGACACCGACGATGGCGACGCGGACGGAGCCCATCGCGTTTGCCTCCTTCTTGTTCTTCACGGCCGCTCCGGCTCGTCTCCGGGCTGTCCCGGCGGAGCCTCCCTGGTCTGTCCAGGCGGGGGCGGATCGTTCTCTGCGGGTTCGAACTTCATGGGTTCGGGGTGGCCGGTGCGTGGGGCCCGGCCGGACCGCTCGCTGGCGATCAGCTCCTCCAGCCAACGGACCTCGCGTTCGCAGGCGTCGAGTCCGTGCCGCTGGAGTTCGAGGGTGTACGCGTCGAGCCGCTCTGCGGCTCGACCGAGCACCTCGCGGAGCCCTTCCCGGCGCTCCTCGATCTTGCGCCGCCGCCCCTCCAGAATCCGCAGCCGGGTGGCCCGGTCGGTCCGGGAGAAGAAGGCGAAGTGCACGCCGAACCCGGTGTCCTCGTAGGTCTCCGGACCGGTCTGGGCGATCAGGTCGGCGAACCGTTCCTTGCCTTCGGCGGTGATGGTGTAGACGACCCGGCCGCGGCGGCTGGTCAGTGCCGGGATCTCCGCGTCGGCGGTCGTGGGGTCGTCGGCTTCGGCGATCAGGCCGTTGGCCTGCAGCCGGCGCAGCGTGGGGTAGAGCGAGCCGTAGCTGATCGCGGCGCGGATCGCCCCGAGTTTGGCGGCGAGCTCCTTGCGGAGCTCGTAACCGTGCATAGGGGACTCCTGAAGCAGGCCGAGGATGGCGAGTTCGAGCACGCTGCCCCTCCTACCTCGTGGTCTGCCCGGCATCGTCGACTCGATGTATCGAGCCGATACATCGACACGGTAGACGGAAACCCGACACCGGGCAAATGGTTCCCTGCGTACGGTCGGCTACTGATCGTGACCGTAGTCGCCAAGGTCAGCCGGGACCGCGTACCCTCGTGGCCATGCGTTCGCAGCGTCAGGTCGTCGACTACTCGCTTCAGCGACGAGCCGTGCTGCGCGAGGTGTTCTCCGGCCGGGTGAGCAGCCACGAGGTCTGCGATGCCTCGCCCTACCTGAAGAGTGCTGCCCGGTTCCACGGCGAGCCGACCGACGAGAGCTGCCCGATCTGTCACCGCGAGAACCTGACCCACGTGCACTACATCTATGGCGATGAGCTGAAGCAGTCCGCCGGACAGGCCCGAAACCGGGCCGAGTTGTCGTTGCTGGCGATGACGCTGCGTGAGTTCCAGGTGTACGTCGTCGAGGTGTGTCGCGTCTGCAACTGGAACCACCTGGTGGAGCAGTATCTTCTCGGCCGGGATGGCCTAGGCGTCGGCGGTGACGGCGAGGCTGACGACGCCGTCGCCGTGTCTGGCGGCGGCCGCCCATCAATGACCAAACGAAGGCGAGAGGCCCGACGGTGAACCTGATTGCCCGGTCGCTACGTAGGCACCAGAGAGTAGGCAGGGCAACGTTTCTGGTTAACCGGACAAGTCACGATATTTCTGATGAAGTGGCTTTCGGCTGCTGGTGTCGCTCCGGCACCGGTAGTGGGCCAACTCACGGCAGACCGGTGGTGGCGCTGGAGCGCACCACCGCAACCGGCAGGGTGTGACACATGAACTCGTACGGCGACCCCAACTCCGCCCACGGGCGTGCCTACAGTCCAGGCAGCGGTGGCGGATACGGATCCGAGCCGGATGACTACCACTGGGCCGGGGCGGACGACGCCGGGCCGGCCCGCGGCCACTCCGCGCGGGGCGACTCCGAAGCAGGTTGGCACGGCGGAGAAACTTTCCGCGGACCGGCCAGCCCCGGCACCGGTCGGGCCTCGGTCGGTGGCCGGGCTCCGGTCAGCGGCGCCTCCGCCGGACGGGCCTCCGCCGGACGAGCGTCGGTGGGTAGCGCGTCGGTCGGCGGCGGCCCAGCCGGTCGGGCCTCGGTCGGTGGCCGGGCTCCGGTCAGCGGCGGTGCCCCGGTCGGTGGTGCCGCCGGCCGCGCCGGAGTCGGCCGGGCGACCGTCGGGCGGGCCAGCGTACGACCGGTGTCACCGGCCGGTGGGTTCGGCGGCGGTCCGGGTGGACCGGGCGGACCGGGCGGACCGGGCGGTCCTGGTGGACCCGACGGCCCGTCCGGGCCGGGTCGCCGTGGCCGGGGCGGTCGCGGCGGCGACCCTGCCGCGGCGAAACGGGCCAAGCAGCGTCGGCGAATCAACCTGCTGATCGCGTCGTTCGCGGTCCTGATCATGCTCACCGGTGGTGCGGTCGTCGGCGGCACCTACTACTCGACGACGGTGACCCTGCCCGAGGAGCTGCCGCTGCCGCTGGCCAGCACGATGTACGCCAGCGACGGCACCACCCGGATCGCCAAGCTGGGCGAGTTCAACCGGGTGTTCGTCACCGTCGACCAGATCCCCGAGCACGTGCAGCGGGCGGTGGCCTCCGCCGAGGACCGCAAGTTCTACGAGCACTCCGGCGTCGACTACGTCGGTATCGCCCGGGCGGCCTGGAACAACTTCACCGGCGGCACCCGGCAGGGTGCCTCGACGATCACCCAGCAGTACGCCCGAAACGCGATGGACCTGCAGGAGGTCTCCTACGCCCGGAAGGTCCGCGAGGCGGTGCTGGCCTCGAAGCTCACCGACCGGTACGACAAGTCCGAGATCATGGGCTTCTACCTCAACACCATCTACTTCGGCCGCGGCGCCTACGGCATCGAGGCCGCAGCGCAGCAGTACTTCGGCAAGCCGGTCGCCGACCTGTCGGTCGCCGAGGGCGCGGTGATCGCGGCAGTGATCAAGCAGCCGGAGCCGGACGCGACCACCGGGCACCAGGGCTACGACCCGGCGGTCAACGAGGCCGAGGCCAAGGTCCGCTGGGAGTACGTGATCGGTGGCATGGTCGAGATGGGTTGGTTGCCCGAGGCCGAGCGACCGACCGAGTACCCGGAGATCCGGGAGGTCGACCCGAACAGCTGCATCATCGACTGCGGGATCAACACCCCCGAGGGCAACGTCATCAACTACGTCCGCGACGAGATGGTGCAGATGGGCATTTGCACGCCGGACACCTGCTCGCAGGAGCTGCGGCAGGGCGGCTACCGGGTCGTCACGACGATCGACGCGAAGATGCAGAACGCCGCAGAGAAGGCGATCTGGCGTGAGGCCAAGGGGTCGGCCATGGAGGGCCAGCCGGAGAACCTGATGGCGGCGATGGTCGCGATCGATCCGGAGACCGGCCGGGTGCTCGCCTACTTCGGCGGCGACAACGGCACCGGGCACGACTACGCCGGCCGCAACTACGAGAACGGCCAGTGGACCGGTGGTCACTCGCCCGGCTCGACGTTCAAGATCTACACGTTGGCCGCCGCCCTGGACAACGACATCTCGGTCGACTCGCACTGGACGGCCGAACCGTTCAAGGTCGAGGGCACCGAGATCCAGGTGCAGAACGCCGGCCGGAACGCCAGCTGTGGCGAGTGGTGCTCGCTGGAGTTCTCCACCGTCCAGTCCTACAACGTGCCCTTCTACCACGTCACCGAGCAGATCGGCGCCGACAAGGTGGTCGGCATGGCCAAGGCGGCCGGCGTCGCCACCATGTGGAACACCGCCGACAACAAGCCGTACGACCTGGCCACGGCCGACCCGAAGGAGGTCGCTCCGTCGCCGTTCTTCAACGTGGTCGGGTACGGGCAGTACCCGGTGACGGTGCTCGACCACGCCAACGGGGTGGCAACGCTGGCCAACCGCGGGGTCTACAACAAGGCCCACTTCGTGATCTCGGTCGAGAAGAAGAACCTGGTCAGCGGTGAATGGGTGACGGCCGGAGGCGAGCAGCTCAAGCCGGAGCAGCGGATCCGGCAGGAGGTCGTGGCGGACCTGACCGACGTGCTGACCCAGATCCCGAACAACATCAACAGGGACCTCAACGGTGGGCGTCCGGTCGCTGGCAAGACCGGCACCTGGGAGCTCAACGAGTCCAGCGGCGAGAACGGCGATGCCTGGATGGTCGGCTACACCCCGCAGATCGCGACGGCGGTGTGGGTCGGCAACGTCGGAGACCGCAAGGCGATCCGCGACAAGAACAACAACAAGATCGGTGGTAGCGGACTGCCCGCCATCATCTGGCAGCGCTTCATGAACGAGGCACACAAGGGGATGGACGTCGAACAGTTCCCGGCTGCCCGGGAGATCGGCAGCGTCGACGCCGGCAACGGCAAGTCGCCGGCCCCGCCGCCGCCGGACCCGCAACGACCGGGTCGCGGCGGAATCTGCGACGGCCCGCTGGGCGACCTGTTCTGCCCGGGCGGTGACAACAACGGGAACAACGACGGCGACCAAGGCGACGACGGTGCCGGTAACCCCACGGGAACTCCTGGTGATGGGGCCGACCCCAACGACGGTGACGACCAGGGTGGCGACGGCGGCATCGGGTTCGACTTCGGCGGTGGTGCTGGCGGCACCACCGTGCCGCCGACACTGCCGCCGCCGACACGCTGATCGACGGACGTAGATCACCAACCATCGCGCCGGCCGGTGACCAGGTCAACTGACCTGATCACCGGCAGGCGCGGTACATCGGTGAACTCGACATGCCGGTCCTGGGCAGACGAAAGCAGGTCGAGTACGGCAGGATGCCTGTTCATGAGCGTGCAGCCGCCGAACGGTATCGATGGAGTTGAGCGGGCCGAGCAACCTGGACCGGCTACCGCAGCCGAGGGCGAAGCGGTCGAGCGGCCACCCGTCGACCACCCGTCGCGCGCTGACCGGTTCGTCCGCGGCCTGTCCGAAGCGATCGGGGGCCCGCTCGGCCGGCACGCCGCCGGCCAGGACCGGCCCGCCGGCCGGCCCGGCCGGTTCTGGACCGCCGCCCGGATCGTTCTCGCGCTGATCTGCCTCAGCCTCGCGGCGCACTGGGTGCAGAAGTCGCCCTGCATGGACGGCGCCTGGCAGGACAACATCCAGTACACCCGGTTCTGCTACACCGACGTACTCGCCCTCTACTACGCCGAAGGGCTCAACGAAGGCAAGGTCCCCTACCTCGACCACCCCGTCGAGTACCCGGTGGTGACCGGCTACTTCATGGGGGCGATCGGGCTACCGGTGCACGCGCTCGGCACAGACCGACCCAAGCTCAACCAGGCGATGTGGTTCTACAACGCCAACGCCCTGGTGCTCTGCGCGCTGGGGGTGGCCGCCGTGGCGGCGATCCTCGCCCTGCGCCGCCGCCGGCCGTGGGACGCCGCGATGTTCGCCCTCGCCCCTGCGCTGGTGCTGACCGCCACCGTCAACTGGGACATGCTGCCGATCGGGTTCGCGATGTTCGGCCTGTTCGCCTGGGTTCGGCAGCGTCCGCTGCTCGCCGGCGTCCTGCTCGGCATCGGCGGCGCCGCAAAGATGTGGCCGCTGTTCCTGCTCGGACCGATCCTCGTCCTCGGCCTGCGGTCGGGCCGGATCCGGGCCATCGTCACCGCGATCGTCGCGGCGGTCGGCACCGTGGTCGCGGTCAACCTGCCGGTCTACCTCTTCGCCCACGACGGGTGGCGGCGGTTCTTCGAACTCAACTCCGAACGGCCAATCGACTGGGGAACGCTGTGGTACATCGGGCGCTACCTGGACGGCAAGTGGGCCGGCGGTGCGTCCGGCAGTCAGGGTCCGTTCCAGTGGCTCGGCGACAACATTCCGACGCTGAACACCCTGTCGTACGTACTGTTCGGCCTGGCCTGCCTCGGTGTCGGCGCGTTGGCTGTGCTCGCGCCGCGTCGACCCCGGCTGGCCGCGTTGGCCTTCCTGGTGGTCGCCGCGTTCCTCATCTTCAGCAAGGTCTGGTCACAGCAGTTCACCCTGTGGCTGCTGCCGTTGATCGTGCTGGCCCGGCCGCGCTGGGGTGCCTTCCTCGCCTGGCAGGCCGCCGAGGTCGGGTACTTCCTCGCCTTCTACGGGCAGCTGCTCGGCACCGCGACCGGCAGTCAAGTCATTCCCGACGGGGTCTTCGTGCTGGCCGCCACGCTGCGGCTCGGCACGGTGGTGGCGCTGTGCGTGTTCGTGATCCGCGACATTCTCCACCCGGAGCGGGACGTGGTGCGCCGCAACTACTCCGACGACCCGGACGGCGGCGTCTTCGACGGTGCGCCGGACGCCGGCTGGGTGCCCAAGGTCCGCCGCTGGTTCAACGACCAACGCGAACCCCGGCCGGCCGCCGGAGGATCACAGTCGGTAGACGACGGTGTCGCCGATGTCGACCCGGTCGATGCCGAGCCCGTCAACCGGTAGGTCGACGGTGGTCTGCCACGGCGTCCCGGGCACCTGGTCACGCCGGAGCACCACGGTACGCACGCCCAGCTCGCGCAGGTATCCGATGCTGGCCTGGTCGGGGAACGTCCGGGTAATCTCCCGTACCTCGGCCAACTGGTCCGGGGTGAAGCCGCTGCCGCCGTTCACCACCGGCTGGAACCGGGTCGTCGACCAGAGCATCACGTGCTGGTCGAGATTCTGGCTGCTGGGCAGCACCAGAATCGGGCCGTCGTCGACCCGCATGATCTGCGGCTGCTCGGGCACCTCCGGGTGCGGGGTGACGTTCAACCCCTCCACCAGGACCAGCAGCAGGGGCAGCAGGGTGGCCAGCCGCAGCAGCGCACCGGGCCGTTCGGTAACTCGTAGCCGGGCGATGTCGTCGACCCGACCGACGAACGCCGCCACCGCGCCGGCGGCGAGGATCGCCAGCAGCAGCGTGGTCCACAGCATCATCCGGCCCGGCGTGCGGATTCCGTCCCAGCCGGGGACGTACTCGAAGAGCAGGCCGTAACTGTAGGTGCCGCCGAAGAAGCTGCTGCCCATCGCCAGGATCCCGGTGAGCAGCACCCCGCCGAGCAGCAACAGCCGTTGCCGCCAGGTCCAGATGGACAGCACCAGCCCGGCGAGCGCCAGCGCGTACAGCACGAAGCCGGGCAACAGAGTCATCTCCGGATGCCAGGGCAGTGCCGCGCGGGCGTCGGCGTGCCGGTCGCCCCAGATCAGCGACTCCGCCGGCGCGGTGAAGAACCCGGACACCGGCGGTGAGTACGCGGCCAGGTCGGCCATGGTCCGAGCGGCGTTCGGGTGCAGTTCGGCGACCCGGAAGTACGGGATCGCCAGCAGCACCCCGACGGCGGTGAACAGCGCGCCGCCGGCCAGGTCGGTGAGCAGCAGTACGGCTCCGAACGGCTTTCGCTGCGGCCAGAACCAGGTGCGCCGTACCAGGTACATGGCCAGTGAGGCCAGGCAGATGATCGCCAGGATGTAGATGAACGGCAGTCCGATACCGAATCCGAGGCTGATCTGCCAGGCCGCGGTCAGCCAGCCGGCCAGCGCCCAGCTGACGCTGCGCCGCTGCGGTCGGTAGCCGTACCGCAGTGACCAGCCGTGTCCCCGGGCCAGCATGGCCAGCGCCAATGGAATGCCGCCGTTGGAGACGATGTGCAGGTGCCCGGCCTGTGACAGCAGCCACGGCGCGTACGCGTAGCCGGCCGCACCGACGGCTGCCGCGGTCCGCCCGGTGCCGAGCTGGCGGATCAGTGCGTACGCGCCGAGCGCCGCCAGGGCGTGGGCCAGCACGAAGATGATGTTGTAGCGCAGGACCGCCGCCACCGGCCCGTCTCCGATCATGCCGGCGGGCGCATAGCCGAGCAGGGTGTCGGAGAAGGCGAAGCTCCACGACTGCGGGTAGAAGGTGTTCGACTGCCACAGCTGGGTGGGGTCGGTCAGCAGAACATGCCCGGACCAGGCCATCTGCCAGGCCTGCAAAGTCGGATCCCAGGTGTCCTGCGGGATCGTGTAGAGCGGGTAGCGCAGCGTGGGCCAGGTCATCGCCACCGCGACGACGAGCGCCGCGACGGTGGCCAGGCTCCATTCGTGGATCAGCACCCGGACGACGGCCTGCCGGGCCCGCACCAGCCGACCCGGCCGGCTCTCCGGCGCCGGACCGAACGCGGTGAACGGATCGTCGGTCGGCTCGGCCTTGCTCTCCGGCGGATCGTCGGTCGTGACGGACTCGGCCTCCGGCCGGCCCACCGTCGTCTCGTCGAGTTGCTGTTTGGCGCCGTTGGTCGATGCCGGGTCGGGGCGGACCGGGTCGGCCGTGCTGGCCCGGTCGCCGTCGGCGGCTGCTCGCTTGCCGGTCATCGGGCCGTATCCTGCTGCCCCAGCCGATCTCGCAGGAAGGCGATGTCCGCCGCCTGGCCGTCGGTGCCACCCGGAGTCTCGACGATGACCGGCGCGTCGGCGGATCGGATCACCGCGACGATCAGTTCCGGGTCGATCATGCCGGCCTGGAGGTTCTCGTGGCGGTCCCGGCTGCTGTCGAAGGCGTCTTTGGACCCGTTGGCGTGGATCAGGTCGATCCGGCCGGTGATCGCCTTGACCCGGTCGACGATGTCGAGCAGCTCCTCGCCTGCGGCGTGGGCGTGGCAGGTGTCCAGGCAGAAACCCGGCCCGAACTCGCCGATCGTGTCCCACAGCCGGGCCAGCGCGTCGAACCGTCGAGCGCAGGCGTTCTCCCCGCCTGCGGTGTTCTCGATCAGCACCGGCACCGGAAATCCGCCCTGGTCCCGTGCGTAGGCGAAGGTCTTGCGCCAGTTGTCGAAACCCACCGCTGCGCCGTCGCCCCGGCTGACGTGGCCGCCGTGCACGATCAGACCCTTCGCCCCCACCTGGCGGGCACCGGTGGCATGGCTCAGCAGGAGCTTGCGACTCGGAATCCGGATCCGGTTGTTCGAGGTGGCGACGTTGATCACGTACGGAGCATGCACGTAGCGGTCCACGTCCGAGCTGGCCAGCTGAGCCGCGTCGGTGCGCGGCTGCGGGGCCTTCCAGCCCTGCGGGTCGGAGAGGAAGAACTGGACCGCGTCTGCCCGTCGGTCGGCGGCTGCGGTGAGCGGGTCGCTGGGGTCGACGTGGGCTCCGATACGCATGGGCCGAGCCTACGTGGCAAGCCTGACGATCCGGGCACCGGCGGTTCGTGCGTCCACCGGTTCGTACCGGTGGACGTGGGCCGGCCGCCCGGCGAGCCGGCCGCGTCACCGCCGCCGATCGCGGTCGTTGCTCCCGGTAGAGAACCGGCCCGGTGCCTCCGCCGATCGGCGGAGACACCGAGGTCTTCGTCCTCATCTTCGTGCCGGGACCGGTGCCACCGTTCGTGCTGGGAGAGGACGTGCCGATAGAACTGTCGCTTGCGGAGGGCGTGGCGGACCCCTGGCTCGCCGGTCTGACCGGACAAGATCATCCAATCGGACTATTAGCGCTCCTTGCGCTAATTGCTGTGATTGGCGTGTCTGTAGCAGCAATAAGGGTTATAGTTGTGCAACACGGGCAGAGGTTCAAGCACCTGCCCTGACCAGCGCACAACTGCACAGGCTCCGCGGGGCGCCTCACGTCCAACCTCGTCGGTGTGGTCGTTCCTCCCCAGGTCCCACCCAAAGAATGCGGACAGGGGCGCCCCGCGGCTCGTGCCCGCAGCCGGCTATCCTTGTCCGGTTGCGCCGACGTCAGTTGCCTGACTGGTCGTCGGCGTCACGACGCTGGACCTCCTGCCACGGAAGGACCGTGGCCGTCAGCCCACAGGAGGTGAGTACGTCTTGCGTCATTACGAGATCATGGTCATCCTCGACCCCAGCCTCGAGGAGCGCACGGTCGCGCCCTCGCTCGACACGTACCTCAACGTGATCCGCACCGCCGGAGGCTCAGTCGAGAAGCTCGACGTCTGGGGTCGCCGCCGCCTCTCCTTCGAAATCAACAAGAAGGCGGAAGGCATCTACGCGGTCATCGACCTGCAGGCCACCCCGGATGCTGTCGCCGAGCTGGACCGCCAGCTGCGACTCAACGAGTCGGTGCTGCGCACCAAGGTCATTCGGCCGGAGACGCGCTGACCGCGTCCCACCGGTCCGCCCGACAGCTCTCGTCGGTCCTGTCACACGGCTCTGGCAGCCTGGTGACGAGGACGTCGACTGAGTGCGCGAGGAGATGGTCATGGCAGGAGATACCACCATTACGGTCATCGGCAACCTGACCGATGACCCTGAGTTGCGCTTTACCCCGTCGGGAGCAGCGGTCGCCAAGTTCCGGGTGGCCTCGACCCCCCGGTACATGGACCGAGCTTCCGGCGAGTGGAAGGACGGCGAGCCGCTCTTCCTGTCCTGCACGGTGTGGCGCCAGGCGGCGGAGCACGTCGCCGAGTCGCTCCAGCGGGGTGCCCGGGTGATCGTCTCGGGTCGGCTGCGGCAGCGGTCGTACGAGACTCGTGAGGGCGAGAAGCGGACCGTCATCGAGTTGGAAGTCGACGAGATCGGCCCGTCGCTGCGGTACGCCACGGCGAAGGTGCAGAAGATGTCCCGATCCGGCTCCGGCGGCGGCTTCGGCGGCTCCGGTGGCGGTGGCAACCAGGGCGGCGGCTTCGACGACCCATGGGCCACGGCCGCGCCGGCCGCGCCGGCCGCCTCGTCCGCCCGTTCGGGCGGCGGGAACTTCGACGAGGAACCTCCTTTCTGATATGGCTTCCAACGCCCGCGATCGCAAACCAGGAGCACGAGCAATGGCCAAGGCTGCGGCACTTCGCAAGCCGAAGAAGAAGGTGAACCCGCTCGACAAGGACGGGATCACCTACATCGACTACAAGGACACCGCACTGCTGCGCAAGTTCATCTCCGACCGGGGCAAGATCCGTGCCCGGCGGGTGACCGGGGTGACCTCCCAGCAGCAGCGACAGATCGCCCGCGCGGTCAAGAACGCCCGCGAGATGGCGCTCCTGCCGTACACCACGACGGCCCGCTGAGCGGAGGCACCGATATGAAGATCATTCTCACGCAGGAGGTGTCTGGGCTCGGTTCCCCCGGGGACATCGTCGAGGTGAAGGACGGCTACGGCCGTAACTACCTGCTGCCCCAAGGGTTCGCGATCTCCTGGACCAAGGGTGCCGAGAAGCAGGTCACCTCGATCAAGCGGGCCCGTTCCGCCCGGGAGATCCGCGACCTCGGGCACGCCAACGAGGTCAAGGGTCAGCTGGAGAGCCTGAAGGTCACCCTGACCGCTCGGGCCGGCGAAGGCGGTCGACTGTTCGGCTCGGTCACCCCGGCCGAGGTCGTTGACGCCGTCCGTACCGCCGGCGGTCCGGCCCTGGACCGGCGGCGGCTGGAGCTGCCCGGCCACATCAAGTCGGTCGGTACCTACCCGGTGAAGGTCAAGCTGCACCCGGACGTCACCGCCAGGTTCGACCTCAGTGTGCTGCAGGCCAGGTAGCTTCCGGCAACCACTGCGAGCGAGACATCCGGCTCAGGGGCCGCACCAGACGGTGTGGCCCCTGAACCATGCTCAGCGCAGAATGCTGGAGACGACGACCGGCTCCCCGGACCCGAGGTAGAAGATGCCCGGGTAGCCGGCGGTGGCGAAGCCGTGACTGGTGTTGCGGCGCAGCACCGAATCGGTCAGTTCGAGGGTGCCAGACCGGTCGTTGCTGACAAAGAAGATGGCCCCGCCACCTTCCCGCGCCTCGTTGTCGGCGATGACGGTGCCGGCGATCGAGACGGTGAACCGGTTGCCGTCGGTGTAGATCGCCCCACCGCTACCGCCGCCCGGAGTGCCGGGCTTGGCTGGATTCGCACCGTAGCCGGTTGCCGAGTTGTGCGTCAGTACGCTGTTCAGCACGATCCATGAGACACCGATGCTGCTCAACGCACCGCCGTTGGCACACACTCCGCCGTCGCCGGGTGCCCCTCCGAAGGTGCTCTGCACCACGTACACCGGCTGGTCCTGCCACTGGTCCAGCACCCGGATCGCCGCGCCTGCGAGATCCGGTCCGGTCGGGTCGCACCGGTTACCGACGAATCGGGAGTTGACCACCCGGAACTGGCCGCCCCGGACGAAGATCGCGCCACCGCCGCCACCGTCGACCTGCTCACCGGTGGAATCGCCGTCGGCAAAGGTCAGGTTCTGCACGACCAGTTCGGGATGGTCCTGATCATTGCAGTGTGAGGTCGTCCAGCCCTGCGCCTGGTCGCAGGTGTTCATGTACAGAATTCGTCGTTGCCCGGCGCCGCTGAGGGTGACCAGCCCGCCGCCGTCCAGCACCACCTGCCGACTGGCCGCGTTACGGACCTTCGCCGTCCGGTCCATCGTGATCACCACCGGTTCCGGCCCGCAGGCGAAGGTGATGATCCCGCCGGCTGCGACCGCCGCGACGACCGCCTGGGAGGTGCAGCTGGCCGGCGTACCGTCGCCGATCGTGCGGGTTGGCCGGCTGGTGTCCACCGCGCGGGCCCGCGCCGGCACCTGGGCTCGTCCATCGGGGTTGCCGGTCGCCGTCGTCCGGTCGGGAGCCTCCGACGGCACCGGGGCCGCGCCCAGCCCGGCCGCGCCGGACGGTGGTGGTGTGCCGTCCGACGGGACAGCGGCCGGCGTGGTGGTAGCGGACGACGCCCCAGGCTGCGCTTTGGTGGGAGGCGGACCGGCACCGACCGCCGAGCCGTCGCCGGCCGCGCCGCACCCGGTCACCAGCCCGGTCACCAGCCCGGCGAGAAGCGGCCCGGCCACGGTCAGGTTGATCCTCCAGCTGCGGCTGAACACTGGTCGATCCTAGGAGCGTGGCACCCGCGACGAACAGCGCGAACTGTCGGGGATCCGGGGCCCGCCCGGTAGGTCCGGCGTCAACCGATCGGCTGGCCGGTGATGGCGCTGGTGAGCACGGTCGACATGCCGCCGCCGATCACCGCCGACGCCAGGCCGACACTCGAGGCGCGCCACGTGCCGCTGACCCACCTGATCGACACCGCCAGGACCAGCGAGATCATCAGCGCGTACGCGAAGTCCGGCGCGGCGGCCAGCAGCGAGTTGATCGCCTGCGCCCGAGCGGAGAGGCAGCCGCCGTCCACCCCGAGAACGCAGTCGGTGGTCGCCGGGGTGCCGTCCAGGGTGAGGCTCCAGATCAGAAACGCCACCACCGGCAGGGCGTACCAGGCGGCCGTGTACAGCAGCGATGACAGGTAGCCGCCCTGGTCGGCGTCGATCAGTTCGTCGTCGATCCGGTACGTCAGCCGACGCTGCGACGGCGGCTCGTACCTCGGCCGTGGTCGTTGCTCGGGCAGCACCCGGGAGCGGGGCGCGCTCGGCAGGGCGATCGGTGACCGGGGTGCCGAAGCCGGCGTCTCCACCCACCTGGGGTCGTCTTCCGCCAGCCGGGTCCCCGACCAGAAGGTACCTTCCCGGCCTGGCTCGACCTGTGGCCACGGATCGACCGGCGGAAGGATATCGGCGTCGACGTCGCCGACCTCGGCCGCGCGCCTCTTGCGTGCCCCGGTGCGGCTACCGGCCGGCCAGCTCTCCGGGTCGTCGCCCCGGTGCCACTGATCGGTCTGGTCGCCGATCTCGCGCCAACTGTCGACCGGTTTCGGGCGGTACGCCCTGCGGCTGAGCTCCCCGGCCCGGCCGGTGGGCGGCTGCGCCGGGCCGGCACCGATCGCCCGCGGCGAGGACGCGGTACGCGGCCAGGTGCCGGTCTCGTCGGTGAACTCGCGCCGGGGCGGTTCGATCTCGCGACGGGCGGGCCGGTCCCATCGCCCGGCCTGGTCCTCCTCCCGCGACCACCCGCCGGTGCGCTCGCTGGCCCGGGACCACTCGCTGGTGTAGTCGGCGCCCCGGGACCATTCGCTGGTGTGGTCCGTCGCGCTGGACCATCCACTGGTGGGGTCGGAACGCCTCGGCCACTCGCCGGTGTGGTCCGATCCACCGGACCACCCGCTGGTGGGCTCGTCGTCGCGTAGCCACTGCGCCGCGTGGTCGTCGTCGAGCCGACGCCGGATGTTGTCGCGGTCGCGCCGTCGGCGGCCGGGACGGTCGGAGTCGGACGGCGGGCCGGTACGACGGGACGACCGACGACTGCGACCGTCGTACCCCTCCAGGTCACCGGGGTCACCTGGATCACTGGGCGATGCCGACCACCGCGCCGACGCGGTCGACCAGGTAGCGGGTGGCGTAGTGGCTGGACCGCCCGGGTCGAGCGGACCGGCACCCGACACCGGCCCGTATCGGCTATCGGGCGACTCACGCCGCCAGCCCGCTGGATCGCCGGACACCGGGCTGCCGGAGATCGGGTTCCCGGACACCGGGCTGCCGGAGATCGGGTTCCCGGACACCGGACCGCCGGAGATCGGGTCCTCGGCCGCGCGGCGCCGGCCCGGTGCCCGCCGGGGCCGGTCCCAGGCAGGGGCGTCCATCTCGGGCCCGGCCGCTGGCAGCGCCGGCCGGCCACGGGACCGGCGGGTC
The DNA here is from genome assembly GCF_048060245.1 of Micromonospora sp. LOL_014. Taxonomy (NCBI): domain Bacteria; kingdom Bacillati; phylum Actinomycetota; class Actinomycetes; order Micromonosporales; family Micromonosporaceae; genus Micromonospora; species Micromonospora sp. LOL_014. The sequence continues at coordinate 56,506 of NZ_JBHMIP010000003.1, read as the reverse complement.
CGTACCGGCTGCTCGGGGATCTGCCACGATTCGTCGCGGTGCCGCCCGGCCCGGCTGGCCGGCGGATCCCGGTGGACCGGCTCACCCGCTGGCGGCGTCGGGCCGGCGGGCAGCGCCCACCGGCCCGACGCCGGGCTGCCCCAGTCTGCCTGGTGCTGGGCACCGTCGCGCTGGTCCTCGTCGCGGCCGCGTCGGTCCTCGTAGCGGCGCCGGCCGCGGGGCGCCGCGTCATCCTCGGCCGGGTCGTAGCGCCGTGACCGACGAGAGCGTGGTGCCGGGTCGGCGTCGGTGTCGTCGGGCCACCGGGCAGCCGACCGCCGCTCGCATGGAGGGCGGTCGCCGTACTCCCAGTCCCGGTAGTCCACCGCCGGAGCCTCGCCCCTTCGCTATCGAGCCGTGATCGGCTGGGCCGGCGAATCAGTTCCCGCCCGATAGTAGCCGGTGGCCAGGTGGGCAGCCCGGTGCAGATTTTTGTCCACCGGCTGTGGATCGCAAAGTCCCAGCTCAGCGGGCATCTCCTCGAGGTGGCGGCAAGTTTTCCACAGGCTGTGCACAAGGTTGTGCACAGCCTGGGCCCTCCTGTCCACAGCTTGTCCAGAGGTTCATCCACCGCCGTGTTTGGGCATGCCGCCGCAAGTCCGTATCGTTTCCCGGAGCCCTCCCACGCCGATGCGACGTCCCCTGGTCGCCCGGTCCCTGGTGGGTCCGACCGCAGGTCGTCGACGACGCACGAGCAGACGATGTCGTACCCGCGCAGTTGACTCGCGGCAGTGATGTAGTGAAGGGGGGTGCCCGGATGTCCATCACGGACGACCTGCAGACCGAGCCCCGGCCACCGGCCCGCCCGTCCGGTCCACCCGGCCCGCCGGCCAAGCCACCCGGTCCACCCACCGGCGGTGAGCCCTTCGACCGCACGCCACCCCAGGACGTCGCCGCCGAACAGTGCGTCCTCGGCGGAATGCTGCTCTCCAAGGACGCCATCGCCGACGTCGTGGAGATCCTCAAACCGAACGACTTCTACCGCCCGATCCACGCCACGGTCTTCGACGCGGTGCTGGACCTGTACGGGCGAGGCGAGCCGGCGGACGCGATCACCGTCTCCGCCGCGCTCGCCAACTCAGGTGACCTGGGCCGGATCGGCGGCGCGCCGTACCTGCACACCCTGATCGCGAGCGTGCCCACCGCGGCCAACGCCTCCTACTACGCCAGGATCGTGGCCGAGCGCGCGGTGCTGCGCCGCATCGTCGAGGCCGGCACCAAGATCGTGCAGCTCGGGTACGGTTCCGCCGCCGGCGGTGGCCGGGACATCGACGACGTCGTCGACCTCGCCCAGCAGGCGGTGTACGACGTCACGGAACGGCGGGTGAGCGAAGACTTCGCGGTCCTGGCCGACATGCTGCAGCCGACTCTCGACGAGATCGAGGCGGTCGGTGCCCAGGCCGGCATGATGACCGGAGTGCCCACCGGGTTCACCGACCTGGACCGGTTGCTCAACGGGCTGCACCCCGGGCAGTTGATCATCGTCGCCGGCCGGCCCGGCCTCGGCAAGGCGCTGGCGCTGGACACTCCGCTGCCCACCCCGACCGGCTGGACCACCATGGGTGAGGTCGCGGTGGGTGACCGACTACTCGACGCCGCCGGTCGACCTACCACGGTCGTCGGCACCTCTGCCGTCCTGCTCGGCGGACGGTCCTACCAGGTCGAGTTCTCCGACGGCTCGGCCATCGTCGCCGACGGTGACCATCTCTGGCAGGTGACACACCGGCCCGCCGTGCCGGTACCGGCAGCGGCCGCCGCGGCGCTGGCCGCTGTCACCCCGGCACCGGTCTCGGCCGATCCGGTCCTGGCCGGCCGATCCCGGCCAGGACCGGATCGGTCCGCACCTGCACGGGCCACCCAGGTACTGACCACCGAGGAGATCCTGGACCTGCTCGACCGGTCACCTGCGGAGCATCCCGAGGTCACCGTCGCGAACTGCCGTGCCCTGGCGCTGCCCGACCGCGACGACCTGCCGGTGCCGCCGTACCAGTTGGGGGTCGATCTTGCCGGTGGTGACCCGGCTGCCGACCACCGCCAGGTCGACCGGCGGATCCCCGACGCGTACCTGCGGAGTTCCGAGCGGCAGCGGCGGGCGCTGCTGACCGGTCTGTTGGACACCGCCGGCACCCGCAACCCGGGCGGGCTGGACGAGTACCGGACCACCTCGCGTTCGATGGTCGAGGCGGTACGCGAGTTGGTGGCGAGCCTCGGTCTGCACTGCACGGTGTCCGTGACCACCGTCCAGGGCCGGATGACCTCGCCATCCACCGTCTACACGGTGAGCATCCAGACCGACGACGAGCAGCAGCGAGGAATCACCTCGGTCCGACCGGTCCGCAGCGTGCCGGTGCGCTGTGTCACCGTGGACAACGCCGACCACCTGTATCTCGCCGGCCGGACGATGATCCCGACGCACAACTCGACCGCGTCGATGGACTTCGCCCGCAACGCGGCGATCCGGGCCGGTCACGCCAGCGCGATCTTCTCGCTGGAGATGAGCAAGGTGGAGATTGTCATGCGGCTGCTCTCCGCCGAGGCGAAGGTGCCGTTGCATGTCCTGCGCTCCGGCCAGCTCTCCGACGACGACTGGACGAAGCTGGCCCGGCGGATGGGCGAGATCAGTGAGGCGCCGCTCTTCGTCGACGACACGCCGAACATGAACCTGATGGAGATCAGAGCCAAGGCGCGGCGGCTACGGCAGCGGCACGACCTGAAGATGATCGTCGTCGACTACCTGCAGCTGATGACCTCACCGAAACGCACCGAGAGCCGTCAGCAGGAGGTCGCGGACCTGTCCCGTGGGCTCAAGCTGCTGGCCAAGGAGGTCGAGTGCCCGGTGATCGCGGTCAGCCAGCTGAACCGTGGCCCTGAGCAGCGTACCGACAAGCGGCCGCAATTGTCCGATTTGCGCGAGTCGGGGTCGATCGAGCAGGACGCGGACGTGGTCATTCTGTTGCACCGAGATGACTACTACGACAAGGAGTCGCCTCGGGCGGGCGAGGCGGACTTCATCGTCGCCAAGCACCGGAACGGGCCGACCGACACGGTGACCGTCGCCGCGCAACTGCACCTATCCCGGTTCGTCGACATGGCGATCTGAGCCACCATGCCGGGACGGCCGCCCGATTCCAACGGCGCGGCGGCCCGGACCAGCGCAGCGTTCCGGACCGCCGGGGGCACAGGCTCAGTCGAACAGCTGGTTGAGGAAGCTCTTCTGCCGCTTGTGCCGGTAGTGCCCGTGGTAGCCGTGGTGCCCGTAGGCGGCCGCCGGCGGGTAGGCCGGGGCCGGCGGCGGGTAGCCGGGCTGGTGGTGCGTCGGCGGGGGTGGCGGAGGCGGCGGGTATCCGCCGGCCGGGCTCGGTGCCGGGCGGGGCGGTTGACCGGGCTGCTGGCCGCCGGCACCACCGTTCCAGGCTGCCTCCGCGTCCAGCAGGCGCTCCAGCTCGCCCCGGTCGAGAAAAATGCCGCGACACTCGGTGCACTGGTCGACGGTGATCCCACTGCGCTCGTACTGCCGCATGGCGCCGTGACACTTGGGACAGTTCATCTGCATGACTTGACGGTACCGGCTGGGATCCTCACCTGCCGACCGGCAACGCGGTGACCTCGTCGTCGGACACCTGGTGGAAATCCTGGTAGTGACAACCGACGGCGCGAAAGTCCGTTGGCCGCAGCGGGCAGACGACCTCGTCGACCACGTCTTGAAGCGTGCCGATCGCCTCGGCCGAGCCGACCGGCACCGCCAGCACCACTCGGTCCGCACCGAGGCTTCGACTCACCGTGACCGCTGCCCGGGCCGACGCGCCGGTGGCCAGCCCGTCGTCGACCAGAACGGCGGTCCGGCCGCGCAGGTCCAGCGGCGGCCGGTCGCCCCGGAACAGCCGCTCGCGGCGGCGCAACTCGGTGGTCTCCGCGGTGGTGATCCGGGCGATCTGTCCCGGGTCGAGCTGGTCGGCGATCTCCGGGTTCAGCACCCGCACCCCGCCCGGCCCGATCGCGCCGAAGGCGACCTCGGACGCCGACGGCAGACCGAGTTTGCGGATGACCAGCACGTCGTACGCTACGTCGAGCTGGTCGGCGACCACCGCCGCGACCGGTGCTCCGCCCCGCAACAGTCCAAGGACGACGACGTCCGGTCGCCCCCGCAACTGCGCCAACTGCCCGGCCAACTGCTCCCCGGCGTCGCGGCGGTCCCGGTAATCCGTCTCCATGTCCTCAAGGTGTACGCCGTTTCCCGCCCGCCCGCCGCCCGGTCGGCGGATTCCACACCGACGGTCGCGGTCACCCTGCCAGGATGTCGCCGGCCAGGCGGCCGACCAGCAGCGCGGCGAATCCGGCCAGCAGGGTGCCGGTGGCGTAGCCGGCGGCCGTCCAGCGATCCCGCGCGGAGCCGCCGGCCAGCTGGACCACCTCGTAGGCGAAGGTCGAGTACGTGGTCAGCGCGCCGCAGAAGCCGGTGGCGAGTAGCCGGGCCAGCCAGCCGGCACCGGTCAGTCCGGCACCGGCGAGTACGCCGATCAGCGCGGCCCCGGCCAGGTTGACCAGGAAGGTGCCCCAGAAGCTGGGCTGACCGAGCCCCACCACGACCCGGTCGGTGAGGTAACGAACCAGCGCGCCGACCGCCCCGCCACACATCACCAGGAGCAGACTCATCCCGTACCTCCCGAATGTTCCGGATGATCGGGGCGGGTCACCGGACCCGCCGCGCGATCCGGTCGGCGAGCGGCCGGGCCGCCGCGCCGCCGAGCCAGACCGCGACCAGCGCGCCCGCCAGGGTGCCGAGCGCGTAGCCTGCGGCCAGCCAGGGCCGTCCGGCGGTGAGCAAGTCGGCGACCTCCAGAGTCTGGACCGAGAAGGTGGTGAAGCCGCCGAGTACGCCGGCACCGAGGAACGGCCGGAGCAGCAGGTGCGGGTGAGGCACGGCGGTGACCACCCGCATCAGGACACCGATCAACGCACATCCGACGAGATTGGTGACCAGGGTCGGCCAGGGCAGCCCAACCTCGGCCGGGCCCGGCCAGCTGGCGGCGATGCCGTAGCGGGCGGCCGCTCCGGCCGCGCCGCCGACAGCCACCGCGGCGAGGACCGCCGGTGCCGCCGACCCCCGGGGGATCACCGGTCGGGCCCGTACGCCGGCACCAGCCCGTCACGGTCCGGCGCGAACGCCTGCGCCGGCACCTCGGCGACCCGGAGCACAGGGATCCAGCTGAACAGGGCGACCGGGTAGAGCAGGTAGCCGAACCGGGTCGACGGCAGCAGCAGCGTCGCCGCCAACAGGCCGAGGCCGCAGATCAGGGCCGCGGTGGCGGCGGTCTGCGGCGGCCGGCGGACCAGCCGTACCGCGATGGTGAACCCGGCGAGCAGCAGCAACCCGCTGGCGACGATCCGTCCGCCGGGCATCCAGGTGGCGATCAGCATGCCGGGCAGCGGCGAGGCCGCCGGGCTGGGGACCATGCCGGCACCGAGTGGGAAGCCGAGCACGTTGTGGATCAGCGCGGCGTGGTCGACCACTGCCACCGGCAGCAGGGCGAGCAGCGGCAGAGTGATCCCACCGGCCGCGACCCGGCCTACGGCCCGTCGACTACCGGTGGCGGCGTGGCAGAGCAGCACCAGCAGGACCGGCCAGGCGAACAGCTTGAGCGCGGCGGCCGCGCCGATGGCCGCCCCGGCTGCCGCGTACCGGCCGCCGGCGCAGAGCACCAGGGCGAGCAGGGCGAGAGCCAGCACCGGAAGGTCGTCGCCACCGGTGCTCATGGCCAGCGCGGCGATCGGCAGTACGGTGCTGAGCTGAGCGGCGCGCACGATTACCCGATCGCCGGACGGGCCGGCCCGGCGGCGCGCCAGAGTGAGGGCCGCGGCCAGGGCGGCGAGGGTGGCGACGGCGAACCAAACCCGGGCGTCGGTCCACCAACCGGTGCCGGCCAGCGCCCGGGGCAGCCCGAAGATCGCCATCCCGGGCTGGTACGGCAGGTATCCGAGTAGCCGTTCGTCCGCCGGCAGCGCCGCGATCTGCTGTTCGGACAGGTACGGGCTGCCGTCGGCGAGCAGCCGGGAGGCACCGCCATCGTCGACCACAACCACCTCTTCCTGGGCCCGGTCGGTGCGGCCATCGGCCCGCTGCTCGGCCTGCAGGACCAGGGGCACCGCGACCACCGCCGCCCAGGTGGCTCCGGTAAGCCACGCGCGGGCGACGCCGCCGGTCAGCCGCAGCCGCTGGCGGGCCGCGGCGTGCCGGACGACGAGTTGGCCGACCACGACGAGGGCCGCGGCCGCGTAGCCGACAACCGCGACGGCCCCCCAGGCTCGGTGCGGGGCGAGCGTGGAGGCGACCGCGGTGACCGCCGCGAAGACTGCGGAGAGCAGATAGAGGGCCAGGTCGCCGCCGAGGCCGTCGGCGCTTCGGTCCAGTTGCACCCAGCGGCGGGTGGCGACGGCTCGCCACCGCCGGGCCGGGCCAGCCGGGCGGCGCTGGCGAGCTGCGGGTCCGGCCGCCGTGACGGTCACGCCGGCAAGTCTGACAGAACGGTCAGGCCGGCAGGTGCGGTACCTTCTCGTTCCGTTGCCGCTGGCCGGCGCGGCGGGTGTGGTCGATGCGGACGACGGCGCCTGCATCGTGCAGTGGACTGGCCAGGCTGCCGGGGCGGCCGTCGGACCCGCACTGTAGCGCGGTGAGCAGCCGGTGGGCCGGCATCGGCCGGGCGAACAGGTGTCCCTGACCAGCGGTGCAGCCGATCGTCCACAACGCGCGGCGCTGTGGCTCGCTCTCCACGCCCTCGGCGACGACGGCCAGGCCGAGGCTGCGGCCGAGGTCGACGGTCGACCGGATGACGGCGGCCGATTCGGAGGAGGCCTCCATGCTCATCACGAATGAACGGGCGATCTTGAGCTCGTGCACCGGAACCCGGGACAGCATGGACAGCGACGAGTAGCCGGTGCCGAACTCGTCCATGGCGAGCCGTACCCCGGCGTCACGTAGCTGGCCGAGCACCTGGTCGACCACTTCGAGTTGGCTGAGGGTGAGGGTCTCGGTCAGCTCCAGGATGAGCCGCTCGGGCGGGACGTCGTGGGCCTGCAAGCGGGCCAGTACGGCACCGGGGAACCGCCGGTCGAGCAGGCTGCGCGGGGACAGGTTGACCGCGACCGGCAGAACGAAGCCGGATTCGTGCCAGGTGGCGGCGGCGATCAGGGACTGCTCCAGGACCGCGTCGGCGAACGCGGGGAGCAGACCGGAGCGCTCGACGGTTTCCAGGAAGCGCTTCGGGTCGAGACGGCCCCGGTCGGGGTGCTGCCAGCGGGCGAGCGCCTCTGCGGCGATCACCTCCCCGGTGCCGAGGTCGACGATCGGTTGGAAGTCGACGTTGAACTCGTGCTGGGCGACCGCGCGACGCAGGTTTCCGCCGAGCGCCAGCCGGCCGACGTCGGCGGTGTCCCGGCTGCGGGCGTAGACGGCGGTCCGGCCGCCGGATCGCTTCGCCTGGTACATCGCCACGTCGGCGCGGCGCAGCAGTTCGGCCATTCCGCCGCTGCCCGGTGCGACGGCGATGCCGCCACTGGCTTCGACGTTGATCCGCATGCCGTCAAGTTCCATCGGTTCACAGATCGCGGTGAGTAGCGCGTCCGCGCGGTGCGCGGCGATCGCGGGAGCCGGCAGCGTGGTCAGCAGTACGGCGAACTCGTCGCCGCCGAGCCGGGCCACCAGGTCACCAGGCTGCACGTTCGCGGACAGTCGCCGGGCGACCTGGATCAGCACCTTGTCGCCGGCGCCGTGGCCGAGCGTGTCGTTGATCTCCTTGAAGTGATTGAGGTCGACGAGGAGCAGCGCGGTGATCCCGCAGGTGCGCCGTCGGCCGAGCAGTTCGGAGCCGTGCTCCATCAGCCGGCGCCGGTTCGCCAGCCCGGTCAGTTCGTCCTGTGCGGCCTCGCGGGCGTGCCGTTCGGCGTCCTGGTTCAGCTGCCGGTAGAGCGAGGCGTTGCGGACCGCCGTGCACAGTGCGGACGCGAAGGTAAGCAGCGTGTAGTGCTCCCGGTCGGAGAACTTGACCGGGCCGGTCAGGCAGAGCCGCAGGGTGCCGACACTTAGGGTGCTGCCCGGACCGGCGAGCGGTACGGCGATCACGGTCCGCATGTGCGGGGTGGGGGCGCTGCCGGTGGGGCCGTCGTACTGCACACCGTCGCTGTTGCCTTGAACCAGCCGGGCAGGTTCGTTGAGTTCGATCTCGACCCGGTCGGTGGAGAACAGGTCGGCGGCCTGCACCACCGCGATGGACAGCACCGCGTCGAGGTCGACGACGTTGAGCGCGTCGGTGGCCCGGGCGAGCCGCTGCCAGGCCTGCTGGTCGTCGCGGGCCCTGGCATGTCCGGCGTAGGCCAGGTGGATGCAGAGCACTACGGGCGGAATCGTTACCAGTAGCCACTGGTCCGCCTTGAGGATCAGCAGGATGGCGACGATCAGCGGGAACCGGATCACCGCGCTGGAGAGCCGGAGTCCGAGGTTGTGCCGGAAGATGGCGCACAGTCCGGTTCCGGTGTCGCGGGCGATGACCGGGATGGTGAGCACCTCGTCGAGCACGACCGCTACGACATAGGCGGTGACGAGTGGACCGAAGAACGCCGTGCTGTAGATCGCCAGCTCCGGATCCCAGTTCGGCGTGTGCAGGACGGCACCAGCGGCGGCGGCGACGAGCATGTTCTTCGCGACGGCGAAGGTCGCCTTTATCCGGGCCATCCGTTGCACGATCATCGCGAGGCCGACGCCCAGGCCGGTGCAGAGCACCACCAGGGTGGCGGGTGCCACCGCGAGTCCGACCAGGATGGCGACTTCACTCCAGGCGATGGCGTGGGCCGTCGACCGGATACGGACGAACCATTTGACGGTGACCCCGACCGCGGCGAGGAAGACCAAGGCGGCGACGAGCGCCAATTCGTCGGCAGTGCTGACCAGCGACCCGGCGACGAGGTAGAGCGACGAGACGCCGACGGCCACCGCACAAACGGCGACGAGACCGACGAGCAGCACCAGCTGCCGATCGGTCTCGTTGTCGTGTCGAACCGTGCGGGTCACATCTGTTCCTGATCTTGTTGCGCTGCGTGGCCCGCAGAACTACTGCTCGTCATCGGTAGACGACAGTATCAGTACCATTCGTTGCTGCGCATGGTCTTCCCCTCCACTCGATTGGGCAGTTGATGCTGCCGGCTCTTGCTGACAGGAGAATCATAGAGTTGCGATATGCCACTTGCATACGGATAAATGTCCATATGCGCATGATTAGTCAAGATGGCGGCGGTTTGTCACCCTTGGTTATTGATCGCCGACGGAATGCATTCGAACAGTTCGTTCATAACCTTATAAATTCCTTAGGCGTGCACGATTTGGGGGCTGTAGTGGGTATCCGCGAAGGTGATCCGAGAAGTGCGGGTCGGTGGAGAAGCGGAAGGTGACATCCGGGCCGGCAGGTCGCCGGTACGGCCGGCCTGATGCCAACTCTGCCGCCAACCGTGGCGGTCGAGCCAGGGCCGACTGGTTTGCCCGATAGGCTCGTTCAGGTGACCGAGGTGCCGAACCTGACCCATGTCGATGAAACGGGCGCTGCGCGGATGGTCGACGTCACCGCCAAGCCGCCGACCGTCCGCCGCGCCGTGGCAGCGGGACGACTGCGTACCACCGGCGAGGTCGTCGAGTTGCTGCGCCGCGACGGTCTGCCCAAGGGCGACGCACTGGCCGTCGCCCGGATCGCCGGCATCATGGGTGCCAAGCGCACCCCCGACCTGGTCCCGCTGTGCCATCCGATCGCGCTGCACGGTGTGGTCGTCGACCTGGCGCTGACCGCAGACTCCATCGAGATCACCGCCACGGTGCGGACCGCTGACCGGACCGGGGTCGAGATGGAGGCCCTCACCTCGGTCGCCACCGCCGGGCTGACCCTGATCGACATGATCAAGGCGGTCGACCCGGCTGCGTCGCTGGACGACGTCCGGGTGCTGTCCAAGGAAGGCGGCAAGACCGGCGACTGGCACCGTCCGGCGGACCGGTCGTGAGCCCGTACGCCCGGGTGGTGGTCGCCTCCAACCGCGCCGCCGCCGGCGTCTACTCCGACACCAGCGGTCCGCTGCTGGTGTCCGGCCTGCGTGACCTCGGCTGCCGGGTCGACGACCCGTTGGTCGTCGCCGACGGCGAACCGGTCACGCAGGCGCTGCGCCGGGCGGTCGCCGACGGGGTCCAGCTGGTCGTCACCAGCGGCGGTACCGGGATCACCCCTACCGACCGCACCCCGGAGGCGACCCGCTCGGTGCTCGACTACGAGATCCCGGGGATCGCCGAGGCGATCCGGGCGGTCAGCCGGTCGGCGGTGCCGACCGCTGCGCTGTCCCGGGGCATCGCCGGGGTGGCCGGTCGTACGTTGATCGTCAACCTGCCCGGCTCCACCGGCGGTGCCCGCGACGGACTGGCTGTGCTCGGGCCGATCCTGCGCCACGCGCTCGACCAACTGGCCGGCGGCGACCACCCCCGCGCCTGACACCACCGCACCCCGGCCGCACACCTGGCCGGCGGATAGGCTCGGTCGGTGAGCGCCGAACCGACGACCGGCAGGGCCGCCCCGGCCGCCGGGCACCCACCCGTCGACTGGGGGCAGGCCCGCGCCCTGGTGCACGCCGCCGGCCGGGCCGCGCGCCGCCCGCCGGTCCGGCTGCCGTTGCCGCAGGCCGACGGGACCACCCTCGCCGCGCCGCTGACCGCCCTGACCGACCTGCCGGCCTTCCGTACCGCCAGTGTCGACGGCTGGGCGGTGCGCGGCGGTGCCCCGTGGCGGGTGGTGGGCCGGGTGCTGGCCGGCGGAGTGCCGCCGGAGTTGTCCGACGACGGCACCGCGGTGCAGATCGCCACCGGCGCGATGGTCCCCGCCGGGGCCACCAGTGTGCTGCGGGTCGAGGAGTCGACGCGAGACGACACCGGGCTGGTACGCGGCGAGCCGCGGCCGCAGCCGGAGTGGCGCTCGCCCGGCGAGGAGGCGTCGGCTGGCGAGGAACTGCTGGCGGCCGGTACGCCGGTCGACCCCGGGGTGATCGGTCTCGCCGCCTCCTGCGGCTACGACGACCTGCCGGTGTATCAGCGGATCCGGGCCGGCCTGCTGGTCTTCGGCGACGAACTGCTGAACACCGGGCCACCCGGCGCCGGTCGGGTGCGCGACGCGCTCGGCCCGGCGGTGCCCGGGTGGCTGCGCCGGTACGGCTGCGAACTGCCTGCCGAGGAGGTGACCGGGCCGGTCGCCGACACCCTCGCCGCACACGTCGACGGGCTGCGGTCGGCGCTGGCCGGCGCCGATCTGGTCTGCACCACGGGCGGCACCATGCACGGTCCGGTGGACCACCTGCATCCGGCGCTGGCCGAGCTCGGTGCCGAGTACGTGGTCAACACGGTCGCGGTCCGACCCGGGTTCCCGATGCTGGTCGCCCGGGTGACCGGTGCCGACGGGCGGGACCGGTTCGTCGCCGGGCTGCCCGGCAACCCGCAGTCCGCGATCGTCGCCCTGGTGTCACTGGTCGCGCCGCTGCTCGCCGGGTTGCAGGGCAGGCCGCTGCCGACCCTGCCCCGGCACCGGCTGGGGGCGGAGGTGCCGGGCCGTGGTGATTTCACCCACCTCGCCCTGGTGCGGATCGATTCGGTGAACCGTGCCGCGTACCCGCTGCGGCACGTCGGGTCGGCGATGCTGCGCGGGCTGGCCGCCGCCGCCGGCTTCGCCGTGATCCCGCCGGGCGGCGACGGCCGCCCCGACGACGAGGTGCCCGTCGTACCGTTGCCACTGCTTCCCGGGGAGCGTCTGCCGTGACCGTCCCGACCACCCGACCTGTCGTTCTGGTGTCAGTGACCTCGCAACCGCTCGACCTGGCCGCCCACGAGGCGGCGGTCGCCGACCCACGGGCCGGCGCGGTGCTGTCCTTTCAGGGCGTGGTCCGCGACCACGACCACGGCCGGTCGGTGCTCAGCCTGGAGTACGAGGGCCATCCCAGCGCCGAGGACGTGCTGCGGGAGGTCGCCGACGAGGTGGCCGCCGATCCGGCGGTGCACGCCGTCGCCGTGTCGCACCGGCTGGGGCCGCTTGCCATCGGTGAGGTGGCCCTGGTGGCGGCGGTCAGCACCGCGCACCGGGCGGCGGCCTTCGCCGCCTGCGCCCGCCTCGTCGACGAGGCGAAGGCCCGGCTGCCGATCTGGAAGCGGCAGATTTTCGCCGACGGCACCGAGGAGTGGGTCAACTGCCCCTGACCTGACCGGAGGTTCGGGCGTCGGGCTGCCCGGTGCCGGTCGGAGCAGCCGGCTGGCGGTGCCGGATCTGCGGTCGCGGGTCGGTGTAGAACGCCGGCTCGGCTCCGGGCCGCCAGGGCAGCGCCGCGACGAGCGCGATCAGCGCCAGGGCGAGTGAGTTCTCCATCAGTACGCCGAACAGGCCGTCATGGTAGTGCGAGACCTGCGGCAACTGGTGCTCGTACGGCCAGATCGGCGACACCAGGAAGAGCAGGTAGAGCGCGATGGCAGCGGTGGCGTGCCGCATCCCGGTGAGGGCGGGGAACCAGATCGGGGTCCGTAGCCCGGCCACGCCGCTGATGCCGGCACCAGTGGGCGGGTAGGTGCGCCGCGAGATCAGCCCCTTGCTGGCGCTGCGTCGCCGCAGCGCCGCGTCGGCCAGCACGATGATCGCCGGGATCACGAAGACCAGGTGGTGCGACCAGCTGATCGGGCTGATCACGTTGGCGGTGAGGCCGATCAGGGTGAATGCGGTCAACTCGTCGCCGTCCGCGTGGGCGTGCGCGGCCCGGGACAGCCCAAGCGCCAGCAGCAGCAGGGCGAACGAGATCCAGAGCAGGCCGGGGGTCTCCATCGAGTCGTAGAGCCGGGCCAGCAGGCCGGCCAGCGACTGGTTCGGGGTCATGTCCGACACCCCGACCCGGCCGGTGTCCCACAGCACCGAGGTGAAGTAGGCGGCCGACTCGTCGGCGGCGACGATCATCGCGCCGACGGTGACCGCGGCGGCGGTGCCGATCGCGGTGGTGGCCGCCCGCCACTGCTTGGTGATCAGCAGGTAGACGATGAACAGGGCGGGAGTCAGCTTGATCGAGCTGGCCAAGCCGATGCCGACGCCGGCCCAGATGCCGCTGAAGAAGATTCGGCGCAGTGGGCCGCCGGTGCCCAGCCGGTGCGGCGTGGGCGCGGCACGCCAGCGCAACGCGACCAGGTCGGCGATGATCAGGCCGAACAGTAGCAGATTGACCTGCCCGTAACCGAGGGTTTCCCGGGACGGTTCGATGGCCACGGCGAGGGGCACCGCGAGACCGACGGTGAACCAGCGCGGCCAGCCGCAGCGGTCGGCGATCGGGCCGAGTAGCACCGCCAGCACGACGGTGAGGGCGGCGATACCGAATGCGACGTTGAGCCAGCCGGCGGTGATCATCGGAACCACCGCCATCGGCAGCATGGTGAGGCCGGCGAATGGTGGATAGGTGAAGCCCAGGGTGGTTTCCGGTGCGATGAATGCGTACAGGTCGCCGCCGTTGGCCCACCACGTGATCGCGCCGTGGTAGATGCGCATGTCGAAAAAGTTGTACGGCCGGCCGAACATGCCGATCGCGTACCAGGCGGCGTAGCAGGCCAGCGCGACGAGGCCGAGGCGCACGAGCGTGCCGCGCTCGACGTCGCGAACCAGGCGGCTCAGCGGCGCCGGACGACGTCGACCCAGTGGGGCGAGACGACGGACCCGGGATCGGACGTCCGCCACCATGATCTACCCACCCCCGGTCGTTGAATGCAGAGTCTGCTCAGTGCCCGTCCGAGCCTAGAACGCAGCGGCGTCCGGCGGCGGGCGCGTTACCCTACCGTGTCCGATCCCACACTAGTTCGCGACATTTCCACCACGTTAACGCTGTGTGCTGTCTTCTATCTCTTTCGTGGTCTTCGGTGCCCACTGCACACTGAAGTCCGATATCTACCGTCCATCGTTCGGGTCGCCGTTCGGCCGGATCTACAGATCAGCCGGGCAGTCGCCGGGCGGTGGCGGCGGACCGGACCGCGATCCGGGCGTCCCGCCGCGCCGAGTGCACCGCACGCCGCACCGACCGTCGGCTCCGCCGCACCGAGCGCTGGCTCTGCCGGACGGCCCGGCTGGTCCGCCAGCGTAGACCCGGCCGACCCTCAGTATCCGCAGCAGCGAGCAGCAGCCCGCCCAAAAGGCCCAGATTCTTGAAAAAGTGCACCTGATGGAGTTGTCGTTCGGTCGGTTCCGTCGCCGACCAGAATGGATGACCGGCCACCGTGGTGGGCACCAGCGAGGCCGCCAGCACCGCTGCGGCTGGCCGGGTCAGCCGACCGGTCGCTAACAGCAGGCCACCGGCGAGCTGGGTGGCACCGTGCAGCCGGACCAGACTCTCGGTGTCGGTCGGCAGTCGGGGCGTGGCCCGTTCGATCATCGGAGCGACCCGGTCGGTGACCGTCTTCGCCCGGTCGGCGTACTGCGCGGGGCTGGCCACCGCACGGGCGCCGCTGACGATGAAGATGCCGCTGAGCAGAGCGCGGGCAGTGGTGCGTACGGGTCTCATGCTCCCTGTCATACCCGGTCGGGCGGTCTGTTACCCGGCGAACCGGTGAGCTGTCGCATCGCGGCAAGGTTGCCGGGCCGCACCGGGCGTGGTCAACCGGGTTGGGTGCGCAGGTACCGGCCGAAGTGCGGCACGGTGAACGCGACCGTGCCGCGCTCGCCTGAGTAGATCAGCCCCTTTTTGATCAGGGCATCCCGGGCCGGGGACAAGCTGGCCGGTTTCCGGCCGAGGGATCGGGCGATCTCGGCGGTCGGCACCGCCGGGTCGATGTCCGCCGTCGCCGCCGGGTCCAGTGGTCCATCGCTCGTTTCGTCGTGGTATCCCTCGACGGCCGGTGCCGGGCCGTCCCCCGGGGTCGCCGAGGCGAGCACGGCCATCGCCCGCATGTACTCGCGCTCCGCCGGGGTGGCCCGTTCGAACCGGGACCCGAAGAACCCGACCGCGAGTTCCGCTTCCGCCTCCGGCGCGGCAACCCGCACGTCGGCGGCGGTGATCGGCGAGCGCGGAGCATGGTCCCAGGTGGCCTTGCCGTAGGCCTGTACGAAGTACGGGTATCCGCCGGACTTGTCGTAGAGCAGGTCGAGCGCCTTCGCCTCGTACTCGACCTGCTCGCGGGCGGCCGGCGCGGTGAGCGCCTGGTCGGCGGCGACCCGGTCCAACCGGTCGATCCGCTGGTAGCGGAACAGCCGTTCGGAGTAGGACTTGGCGGCGGAGAGCACCGCAGGCAGGTGCGGCAGCCCGGCTCCGACGACGATCAGCGGCCCGCCGAGCTGCGACAACTCGTGACAGGCCGCACAGAGCGCGGAGACGTCGGTCGCGTCGACGTCCTGCATCTCGTCGATGAACAGCGCGATCCCGGTGCCGACGTCGGTGGCCACCGCGGCGGCGTCGGTGAACAGCTCCACGAGGTCGATCTCGATGTCGCCGGAGTCGGCCCGCCCGGTCGCCGCCGGCACGTCGATGCCCGGCTGCCAGCGGTCGCGCAGCCGAGGCCGGGCGTTGCCACGTCCGCCGGCGGCCGGCGGGTTCGCACGCATCGCGAAGGCCTTCAGTACGCCGAGAAAGTCGTCGATCCGCTCGGGTGCCCGGTGCCGGGGCGCGAGCTCGCGTACCGCCATGTGTAGTGCGGCGGCAACCGGGCGGCGCAGCGACTGGTCCGGCCGGGCCTCGATCTTGCCGGTGCCCCAGAGCCGCGCGATGGCCTGCGACCGGAGCGCGTTGAGCAGGACGGTCTTGCCCACCCCGCGCAGGCCGGTGAGCATCAGGCTGCGCTCCGGGCGGCCCCGGGCGATGCGTTCCAGGATCACGTCGAAGACGTCCAGCTCGCGGCCGCGGCCGGCCAGCTCGGGCGGACGTTGGCCGGCGCCGGGGGCGTACGGATTCCGGATCGGATCCATGGCTGGCACCGTATCGGGCCGTCTAGCGTTTGGGCTAGAACCGGGTATAGGTCCCGATCGTGTCGGCCGACGTCCGCCGACACCTCGGCCGAGCTGCCCGCCGAGCCCCTGTCGGACCGTCGAGCAATGACTAGGGCTCTCTAGCGTGACAGCTAGAGAGCCCTAGTCATCGGTCGATAGCGGTTCCCGGTCAGAGCTCCTTCATGCAGAGCACGTAGTTGAGCAGCTGCTCACCGGTGTCGTGCGTGTAGGTGGTGTCGGTGTCCGGGTGGCCGAAAATCGGATCGTCACAGCGTTCCGTGTCGGTGGTCAGCGGAATGCGGGCCAGCACCTCGAAGGTGCCCGGATCGCAGGCAACCTTGCGCAGCACCGCGTCCTCGTCGGAACCGTCGTTGACCACACAGTCGCCGACCACGACCAGGTCGAGACCGCTGTCGGGCGGCGGCAGCGAACTGGAGTCCTCGCCCTGCTGATCGTCGGGCGTGCCGGTCGAAACGTCGACCGTCGGCAATTCCTCGCTGGCGGTCGAGGTGCCGCTGTCGGCCAACGCGAACAACCCGATCACACCGCAGCCGCAGAGCAGCAGCAGCAACACCACCGCGCCGATCACCAGCCCGATGATGAGCCCGGTGCGTGACTTCTTCGGCGGTGGGGCACCGGGCACCCCGGGCGGCGGACCCCAACCCGGCGGCGGTGGCGGTGGGAAGCCACCACCCGATCCGGGCGGTGGCGGGTAGCCACCGCCACCCGAGGTCGGCGGTGGTGGGTAGGCGCCGCCACCGGAAGTCGGCGGTGGGTAGCCGCCGGGCTGGTACGGCGAGGAGTAGGGCGTGGTCGGATCAGGGGCACCGGAACCCGGAGGCGGGTAAGCGGAGCCCGGAGGCGGGTAAGCGGAGCCCGGAGGCGGGTAACCGGACTGACCGGCGGGGTCGTCGGGCTGTCCCGGACCGGGGTAGCCCGGCGGACCGTAGCTGGACATGATCTCCCTAGCGTCGTCGCTGGATCAGGCGGAACGCTGCCCGCCTGGCACGAACCTCACCCGCCGGGCAGGGGTCCAGCGGATCAACTGTGCTACCGGAACGGTAACCAACGGCTGCCATCCAGCGGCAGCCTCACCGGTCAGTTCACCGCTGCCTGAGACAGAGCACGAAATCCAGGGCGTCGAGCTGACTGTTGAAGAAATACCAGTTGGTGTAGCCCTCGACGTCCGCGCACTTCGTCTTGGCGTCCTCTTCGCCGTCGGTCACACCATCGAAGCGGGCGAGTACTTCGTACGCGCCGGAGTCACAATCCGTGATCGTCAGGACCGGCGTCTCCTCCTCCGCCTCGGCCTCGTTGCGGACACACTGCCCTACATCGACGAACCGGGCGTCGTTTGACGAGGTCGGCGTCGGAGTGGGGCTCGGCTGGTCGATCTCGGCCGTCGGCTCGGGCTGCTCCGACGGGGCCGTGGACGGCGCCTCGTCCGGCTCGGTAGTCGGTGCCGTCAACTCCACCCCGGTGTCCGGCGTCTCGTCGCGGGTCAGAACGTAGATGCCGGCCGCGCCGCCCCCGCAGAGCAGCACCGTCAGACCGATCAACACGGCGAGTAGCCCGCCGCTCAGCCCACCGCGCCCGGACCGGCGTGGCTCCGCCGCCGGCTCCCACGCTGGTGTGGCGGCCGGGTGCTGCTGGCTGCCGTCGGAGTACGGCTGCTGGCCCCCGCCCGGCTGCTGCCACGCCTGGCCCCCGCCCGGCTGCTGCCACGCCTGATCGTCGGCCCCGGTCCAGCCCTGGGCCGGTTGGTTCGGCGACTGCCAGTTCTGGTCGCCGGCCGATGTGTGCTGCCCGTACCCCTGCCAGTCGGGACCGGCGGGCGGAGGCTGCCCGGTCGACCAGTCCGGCTGCGCACCGCCGGGCCACTGCTGGCCCGGTGCCTCGGTAGGCGCGTCACCCCAGGGACCGGGCGGCCCGCCCCAGGGATCGGACGGCTCCCGGTACGGCTCCGACGGCTGCCGATGCTCGGGCCACCGGTCTGGCTGCTCACCCGGGTACGGCCCGCCGGGCGGTCCGTATTGCGACATTTCCTGTCCTCCTGCGCGGCGGTTCCGGCCCCGGCTGTCCGCTCGGGTCGGCGATGACAAACGTCACCGTAGCGTGAGCACCCCAGCAGCTCACCTCCCCGAAGCGCGCCAACCGCCGGCCAACCACCGGATGGCCGGACGACGCACCAGGTCCGGCAGTTGCGAGTGACCGGGCCGGCGGCGGTCCGACCAGCCCCTACAGCAGGCGCAGCTGGCGGTCCTTGGGACGGCGCGGTCCTTCGTCGCCGAGCCGGTCGAACAGCCCCGCGTCGATCGCGTCCAGGAACGGCGTCGGCCGGGTCTCCCGCTCGCTGCCGTGCCGGACCCGGCGGCGGGCGTGCGAGAGGTAGAGCCGGTCCTGGGCCCGGGTCAGGCCGACGAAGAACAGCCGCCGCTCCTCGGCGACGTCGTCGTCGGTCGGCGTAGTACCGGGGAAGCGCAGCGGTAGCAGGCCGTCCTCACAGCCGACCAGGAAGACCACCGGAAACTCCAGGCCCTTCGCCGCGTGCAGGGTGAGCAGGGTCACCGCTTCGGCCCGTGGGTCCAGCGCGTCCACCTCGGCGCCGGTCTCCAACTGGGACAGCAGCATCGGCAGGTCGTCGCCGCAGCGGCGGGCCAGCGGGGTGAGCAGCTCCGCCGCGGACCAGATGTCCGCCGGCGACAGCTGCGGACCGGCCGGCACGTCCAGCGTCGGCGTGGTGAGCCGGTCGGCCAGCACCTGCCCAGCGAGCCGGACCCGGGCGGCCAGCGAACCGTCCAGCCCACCACCGGCGTGCCGTAGCTCGCGGGCGATCGCCGTCACCCCCGGCCGGTCCCGCAGCCGGTTGTGCGACCGCTTCTGCACCGGGACACCGGCCCGGGTCAGTGCGTCCACGATCGGGCCGGACTGCGCGTCGGTGCGGTACAGCACGGCGATGTCGGAGAACGACACCGACGACGTGTGCCCGTCGATCCGCCCGGAATCCAACGAGCGGTGCGAGATCCCGCCGACCAGTTCGTCGACCGTACGCACCACGAACGTCGCCTCGTCGGCGGCCGTGCCAGCCGGGTAGAGCCCGATCAACGGCGCCTGCGGATCCAGCCGGGCCGGCTCCAGCCGCCGGCCGCGGACCAGCGAACTGGGCGCGATGGCCTGCACCGCGGCGGCCAGGATCGGGGCCGCTGACCGGTAGTTGCGGGCCAGCCGGACCAGCCGGGCGTCGACGAAGTCCTCGGAGAAGCGCAGGAAGTAGCGGACGTCTGCCCCCCGGAACGAGTAGATTGCCTGGTCGGGGTCGCCGATCGCGCACAGGTTGCCGTCCGCCGGGCTGAGTAGCCGCAGCAGCTCGTACTGGTCGGCGTCGACGTCCTGGTACTCGTCGACGAAGATCCACCGCCAGCGGTCCCGGTAGCGGGCCACCAGCTTCTGGTCCTCGCGCAGCAGCCGCAGCGGCAGGGTGACCAGCTCGTCCAGATCGACCAGGCCGGCCGCGCGCAGCAGCTTTACGTACGTGGCATCGTCCTCGCCGGCCTCGGCGCGGGCCCGCTCCCGCTCGGTGTCGTCGGCGATGCGCAACGTCGCCGGCAACCCGGCCGCCTTCGGGTTCTCCCGCAGGATCGTCAACCCCAGCGAGTGGAAGGTGGCCACGGTGACGTCCTCGGCAACCGGGCCGAGTAGTCCGTCGAGCCGGTGGCGAAGCTCCTCGGCGGCCCGGCGGGTGAAGGTGATCGCCAGGCAGCGCTCCGGGAAGACGTTCAGCTCGGCGCACAGGTACGCGATCCGGTGGGTCAGCGTCCGGGTCTTGCCGGTACCCGGCCCGGCGACGATCAGCAGCGGCCCGCCCGGCGCGGACGCGGCGACCCGCTGCATCGCGTCGAGTCGGTCCAGCAGCCCGGTGCCGACCTCCTCCATGCCGGCCAGCATCGGCTCGAACGGCTCGTGCGGCGACGGCGTCGGTGGCGGCGGGATCGGCGGTGCCGCCGGCTCCTGCCCGGACCGCCCGGCCCGGCCCGGCCGCGTCGGCCGCCCACCGGAACCGGACCGGCCGGCCCCGGCCTTGGACCGGCCGGCCCCGGCCCTGGACTGTCCGCCGCGTCGGGCACCGGTTGGTGCCGGTTCGTCGGCGGCCATCGGCCCGTCGGCCGGGCGCTGCGCCGGCACGGGTACGTCGAACAGCGCCTCCGGCTGACCGGCACCACCACCGGTGGCCAGCTCACCGGGCGCGAACAGGGTAATCACCCCGTACTCGCCGTCGTAGCCCGGCACCCGGCGGACTTCGCCGCGACGCAGCCGGGCGATCGCCTCACCGAGCAGTTCGCCGCCGGCCCGCCGGATGTCGTCCACCGGCACCTTGGTCAGGATGTCCAGTTCGGGGCCGAGCACGGCGACCAGG
This sequence comes from Micromonospora sp. LOL_014, assembly GCF_048060245.1. Lineage (NCBI taxonomy): Bacteria > Bacillati > Actinomycetota > Actinomycetes > Micromonosporales > Micromonosporaceae > Micromonospora > Micromonospora sp. LOL_014. The sequence continues at coordinate 36,052 of NZ_JBHMIP010000003.1, read as the reverse complement.
TTGACCACCTGGCCCTCGACGGTCTTCGACCGGGCACCAACCTGGTTGATCTCGCCGACGATTTCCGGCAGCGCCACCAGGTGGGTGACCTGCTTGGCGTTGGCCGGCCGGTGCCCGTCGGGCCGGTCGGCGAGATCCTCGACCCGGCTGAGCACCCCGACGGTGAGCGGTTTTCCGCACTGCGGGCAGCGACCGGCGGCCTGCCGGGTCTGCTCCGGAGCCCAGTTGACGCCGCAGTTGCGGTGCCCGTCGGCGTGGTACTTGCCCTCCTCGGGGAAGAACTCGATGGTGCCGACCAGCCCGTCGCCGGTGCGCAGCGCCTCACGTACCGCGTAGTAGTCCAGCGCGCTGTCCAGCACAGTGGCCTCCCGGGCCAGCGCCGGCGGCGAATGCGCGTCGGAGTTCGACACCAGTTGGTAGCCGTCGAGGCTGGACACCCGCCAGTTCATCGCCGGATCCGACGACAGCCCGGTCTCGACGGCGAAGATGTGCCCGGCCAGGTCGGCGTAGCAGTCGGCGATCGCGTCGAAGCCGGACTTGGAGCCGAGCGCGGAGAACCACGGCGTCCAGATGTGCGCCGGCACCAGATAGCCGTCCGCGCTCGCCTCCAGGGTGATTTCCAGCAGGTCGCGGGAGTCCAGCCCGAGGATCGGCCGGCCGTCGGAGCCGAGGTTGCCGATCCGGCCCAGCGCCGTGTTGAACCGGGCCACCGCGTCCAGATCCGGCAGGTAGATCAGATGGTGCACCTTACGGGTCCGGTCCCCACGCTTGTAGATCGTCGAGATCTCGACGCTCAGCATGTACCGCACCGGGTTGGTCTCGGCCGCGCTGGCCAGCCGGGGCGGCAGCCGGCGGGCGACGTCCCGTTCGGCCTCCGGGCTGAGCCGGTACAGGCCCGGCTCGGCCGGGCGCAGCGACTCACGCAGATGCTCGAACCACGCCGGATGGGTGAAGTCTCCGGTACCGAGCAGGCTGACGCCCTTGCGCCGGGCCCACCAGGCCAGGTTCGACATGTTCAGGTCCCGGCTGCAGGCACGCGAGTACCGGGAGTGGATGTGCAGGTCGGCGATGAAGGGCCCGGGTCCCGTGGCGGAGCCGGGAGAGGGCACGGCGCGGTACGGGGGCACGCCGCATCCTGTCACGTGACCGGGCCGCCCGGCGTGTCGCCACGCGCGGAAACCCGCGAGACGTGACTCTCACTCGCCGCCGGCTGACCCGTTGCGCTCCTATTCGCTGCGCAGCTCGACCAGGGAGACCTGTGGCGGCGCGCCGACCCGCACCGGCGGACCCCAGAACCCGGCGCCGTTGGTGACGTAGACCTGGGTGCCGTCGACCGTGGCGAGGCCGGAGACGACCGGTTGCACCAGCCGTACCGCCAGGTTGAACGGGGCGATCTGACCGCCGTGGGTGTGCCCGGACAGTTGCAGGTCGACGCCGTAGCGGGCGGCTTCGTGGGCCTGCACCGGCTGGTGGGCGAGCAGCACCACCGGACGGTCCGGGTCCCGGTCGCCGAGCGCCCGGTCGTAGTCCGGGCCGGCCAGCGGCCCGGACCCCTCGGCAATCTGCCCGGCCGGCCGCGCGGTCTCCGCGGTCGGATCGTTCACCCCGGCCAGGTCGAGCACCCCGCCCGGGGTGACGATCTCCCGGCGTTCGTTGACCAGCACCCGGAGGCCGAGCCGGTCCACCTCGGCGACCCATTCCTCGGCGCCGGAGTAGTACTCGTGGTTGCCGGTGACGAAGAAGCTGCCGTAGCGGGCACGCAGGTCGGCCAGCGGGGCGGCGGTGCCGCCGAGCTCGGTGACGGTGCCGTCGACCAGGTCGCCGACGACCGCGACCAGATCGGCGTCCAGGCTGTTGATCAGCTCGACGATCCGGGCGGTGTGCCCCGGCCCGGTCAGCGGACCGATGTGGATGTCCGAGACAGTGGCGATGCGTAAACCGTCCATGGCCCGGGGCAGCCGGGCGATCGGCACCTGCACCCGGTCCAGCCGGGGCGGGCCGAGCGCCGTCCGGATGCCGTAGCCGGTGACGCCGGTCGCGGCCAGCCCGGCGAAGATCGCGGCACCGCGGGCGAGCAGCAGTCGCCGGCCGGGGTCCGGCACCGAATCGTCGGCCGGCCGGCCGCCGGGCAGCTCGGCCGGCGGTGGGGCGGACGTCTCGGCCGGTACGGTCACCGGCACCGTGGCCACTCTGCTCGGCTGACGGCTGCGGGCCCGGCCGGCCAGCCGGGCCACCAGCATCGGCGGCTCCAGCACCAGCAGGACGACCAGCAGGTAGAACATCACCGCCAGCCAGACGTAGCCGGGCCAGGCCAGCCAGGACATCCCGGCGGACCGGGTGCTCACCATGGTCACCGGCACCAGGACCGCCAACCCGACGGCCAGCAGCGTGCCGGCCCGTCGCCACCGCCCCGGCCGGGTGGTGTCCCGGACCAGCCGCCACCAGAGGTAGCAGTGGATCAGGCCGGTGATCAGGGTCAGCGTTGCAACGAACCCGAGTACGGCGAGCACGGACGCGGCCCTCCTCAGCCGCCGGCGAACGGTGGCAGCACGTCGACCGTGGCACCGGCCGGCAACAGTGTGTGACGATCATGCCAGACGACGCCGTCGACCAGGAAACTCGCCGCCGCCAGCACCCGACCCAGCCGGTCGCCGTGCCGACCGGTCAGCTCGGCCACCAGCCCGGCCCGGTCCAGCCCGGCCGGAACGGACTCGGCGGTCCGCCCGGCCGCCGCCCGCGCCCCGGCGAAGTAACGCACCGTCACCGATTGCTCGGCTTCATCCCGTGTCGGGTCGCCCACGGTCAGCCGCCGATCGCTGACATCGGGCGGGCCGGCTGCAGGAACGTCGGATCGTCGATGCCGTGCCCGGCCAACTTCCCGGCCATCGCCCGTCGCCACCGCTGCGCCAACTCGTCGTCGTCGGCCCCGGACCGCAACGCGCCACGCAGGTCCGACTCCTTTCGGGCGAACAGACAGTCGCGTACCTGCCCGTCGGCGGTGAGCCGGGTCCGGTCGCAGTCACCGCAGAACGGCCGGGTCACCGTGCCGATCACCCCGACCTTGGCCGGGCTGCCGTCCGACCGCTCTGCGCCGGCCACCAGCCAGGTCTCGGCCGGTGCGGCACCCCGTTCGGCGGGATCCGGCAGCAGGGTGAACTCGACCCGCAGCCGGTCGAGGATCTCGGCGGCGGTGACCATCCGGTCGCGGTCCCAGGACTGCTGCGCGTCCAGCGGCATCTGCTCGATGAAGCGCAGTTCGTAGCCGTGGCTCAGGGCGTACCGCAGCAGCGCCGGGGCCTCGTCGTCGTTGACCCCGCGCAGCAGCACCGCGTTGATCTTGACCGGGGTCAGCCCGGCCGCCGCCGCGCCGGCCAGCCCGGCGAGCACGTCCGGTAGCCGCCGGCGGTGCGCCAACTGGGCGAACCGCTGCGGGTCGAGGGTGTCCAACGACACGTTCACCCGGTCCAGGCCGGCGGCCTGCAGGCCGGGCGCCAACCGGTCCAGCCCGATCCCGTTGGTGGTCAGCGACAGCACCGGCCGGGGCCGCAGCGCCGCCGCGGCGGCGACGATCCCGGTCAGCCCGGGGCGCAGCAGCGGCTCGCCGCCGGTGAACCGCACCTCGGTCACCCCGAGCTGACGCACCGCGACTCCGATCAGCCGGGTCACCTCGTCGTCGGTCAGGATGTCCGGGCCGGGCAGCCAGGGCAGACCCTCCGGCGGCATGCAGTAGGAGCAGCGCAGGTTGCACCGGTCGGTCAGGGACACCCGAAGGTCGGTGGCGACCCGCCCGTACCGATCGGTGAGCCGGCCGTCGACGGGCCGTGCGCTCGATGCCATGCGCCGACCGTAGCGCGCCGGTGCGTCAGGATCGCAGCGCGTCGCGTGCCGCGTCCGCGACGGCCGAGCGGTAGGCCGCCCCGAACAGAGCGGTGTGCACCAGCAGCAGGTGCAGCTGGTGCACCGGCACCCGGGCCGCCCACCCGTCGGCCAGCGGCCACTGCTCCTGGTAGGCGTCGAGGATCCGGTCCAGGTGCGGGGCGCCGCCGAACAGCGCCAGCTGCGCCAGGTCGGTTTCCCGGTGCCCGCCGTGCGCCGCCGGGTCGACCAGCCGGCAGCGCCCGTCCGCGCCCCAGAGCAGGTTGCCGGGCCACAGGTCGCCGTGGATCCGAGCGGGCGGCTCGTCGCCGCCGTACCCGTCGATGTTGTCGACCACCTGTTCGACCAGGCCGGTCTCGGCGGCGGTGAGCGCGCCGTTGTCGACCGACATCCGCAGGTACGGCAGCAGCCTGCACTGTCCGAACCAGGCCGACCAGGGCCGGTCGGTCACCAGTTCGTTGTCCTGCGGCAGCGCGCCGACGAACCCCGGCCAGTCCGCCCCGAACCCGGCCGCGCCGGCCCGATGTGTGATTGTCAGCTCCCGGCCGAACCGCTCGGCAGCGGCCACGTCCGGCTCGCCCGGCTCGACCCACTCCAGGGCCAGCAGCTGCGGCAGCGCCACCAGCACCTCCGGCACCGGTGCCCCGCCGGCGGCGGCCAGCCAACGCAACCCGGCCGCCTCGGCGGCGAACAGGCCGTCCGGCAGCGGCCTGGCGGACCGCTCCGGCCAGGACTTGGCGAACACCGAGTTGCCGTCGTCGAGGGTGAGCCGGCTCGCCGCGCAGATCGACCCGCCGGAGACCGGCGTCTCCCGGATCCGCTGATGGGTGAGGAAGGTCGGCAGGTGCTCCGGGTGGGCCCGCAGGTACGCCAGATCCATGGCGGCACGGTAACCCGCGCCACCCGCCGTCCAGCTCGGTGGCGCAACCGGTAGTGAGCAGAAACGCCGCCACCAGGGAAACTACTCTGCGTGCCTGTGGATAACCCGGCGTGTCGTCCACAGGTCGGGTCGGGACGGCCACTTCCGGTCACCGTCCGGCGCGACAGTCTCCGGCATGACACCTACCGAACCGGTACCCACCCCCGATTCCGTTCCCGACCCGGCCGCCGACCCTGCTGCTGATCCGGCTGCCGGGACGGTCCAGGGCGCCGCGCTCACCGTCCGCGAGCCGGCCGACCTGATCGCCGCCGTGCCCTACCTGATCGGCTTCCACCCCGCCGACAGCGTGGTGGTGGTCGGGATGCGCGACCACACGGTCGTCATCGCCGCCCGCGCCGACCTGCCCGACGCCACGGTCCCGGCCGACGTCCGCGCGGCGGCAACCGCCCAGCTGACCTCTATCGTCGATCGTCAGCAGGTCAGCGCCGCCGTCGTGCTTGGCTACGGTCCGGCCGACACCGTCGACCCGGTCCTGCGGGACACCACCGACGCGCTGCGCAGACAGGGCACCGTACTGCTCGACGCGCTGCGGGTGGCCGACGGTCGCTACTGGTCCTCCTTCTGCGACGATCCGACCTGCTGCCCGCCGGAGGGCCACCGTTTTGACGCTGAGATCAACCCGGTCGCGGTCGCGGCCACCGTCGCCGGGCAGGTCGCCCTGCCCGACCGGGCCGCGCTGCGCCGCCAGGTGGAACCGGTCACCGGCCCGGCCCGGGCGGCGATGCGGGCCGCCACCGAACGCGCCCGGACCCGCCGCTCCGCGCTGGTCGACCACGCTCCGCCGGCCGACCTGCTCGGTGCCCGCACCCTGCGCCGGGCCGGAGAGAAGACGGTACGGATGCTGCTGGAACGGCAGGGCCGGGGCATCGCCCCGACCGACGAGGACATCGCCTGGCTCAGTCTGCTGCTGACCGACCTGGAGGTGCGCGACTACGCCTGGGAGCGGGTCACCGACGAGCTGTGGCAGGTCACCTTCTGGCAGGACATCGCCCGCCGGGCCGAGCCGGAGCTCGCCGCCGGGCCGGCCAGCCTGCTGGCCTTCGCCGCCTGGCGGGCCGGCAACGGAGCCCTGGCCCGGGTCGCCCTCGACCGGGCACTCGACGTCGAACCCGGCTACTCGATGGCCAAACTGATGGACGACGTGCTGGTCCGCGGCATCCCACCGGCGGCGCTGGGTCCGTGGCCCAAGCCGGACCGCAACGGGCGTAAGGGCCGGTCGGACACCCGCGCGCGCCGTCGACCCGACGGCGAGCGGCTCGACCGGGCCCGCCCCGCTGGCCGACGCCGCCCGTGAACCCGCTCCGCGCGGGCATGGCATGACGCGGAAGACCCCGGGCTCGCCCCGGGGTCTTCCGCGGTCGCGCCGGTGTCAGGACGTAGGCGCCCCGATTCGGCACATCTGGTCCGGCTTCCCCGGGCCCTGGTGCAGCGGTGCGGGCTGGCCGGGGGCGGTGGTCACCTGCTGACCGCAGACCGAGCACCTACCTCCTGACGCCATGAACGGACTCCTTCCGGAATCTGGTAGTCCGGGTGCGGGTCCTCGTTCGGCTCACCCGCGATGCCGCCCGGCCCGGTGGTGGCGGTCGCCCGGAGGAAGACGGCGCCGCCGTCCCGGCAGGTGATCTTCACACCGGCCGGGGACATGTGCACCCCGGTGAAGGCGCACGGCTCCCACGAGGTGAACTCTTCGGGGCGGGCGAAGTCCAGCAGTTGTACGGCGAACGCGAGCGTGCGACGCGCCCGCTCGCGAGGTGCGGGCAACTCGGCCGGCAACGACGCCGGTGCCGGCGCGGGCTTGCCGACGGCCGCCCACAGCATGCCGGTCGATCCCGTCGAGTAGTAGACCCGTACCCCGGCTGGCGAATTGCCGCCGGGCTCGGTGTCCTGCCCGTACCGACGGACGTCGGTGATGTCCGGGTGCTTGCTGGCCTGGAACAGTGCTTCGAGCACATCCAAGACTTCGGCGACCTGCATGTCCCCGTCTCCGATCCGAGGCTGTCTGCGCTGTTCAGGGCCGAGCATAGACACCGCTGGAATCTTGCGGGGATACGCGGCGCACTTCACGAGGTCGCGCCCTTGTCCGCGCGGTCGCCCTACGCCCAGCCGGCCTTGCTCAGGCTGTGCACTTCGCCAACGCGTGGCAGTGGGTCATCAGATGCCTTACGTGGATACTTCGGCCTTCCGGCCGGGTGCCCGGCGGCTTGCCCGAGTCGGATCGCCCGACGGCCCCACTCGGTCCGTCGCCGCGCCCGCATCCCGCCGGGCCTCCTGCGGATCACAGGGCGGGGGAAGGCACCCCGGCGTTGTTTGCCGATGCGAGGCTGAGATACCTAATCCCTTGGTCGATAGGTATCTCAGCCTCACATCGGCGCGTGAGCCGGTCAGGTAGAGCCGTGCGCGAGGACCTGGTAGCCGAGTTGCTGGTTGTAGGTCATCCGCGGGCGCAGGGTGGGACCAGTTCGGTCGCCTCGGTGGACCAGTGGTGTCCCCGGTTGCCGTCGAGTCGGCGGTGGCGGGCCGACGTCGTCTGCCGCTGTCGCCGCACCTCGCGGCGCAGGTGGTGCAGCCGCTGGGAGGCCGTCGACCGGCCGAAGCGCCAGTCGAGCCGCCGCAGCCACCAGTCACGGATCATCTCGGTGATCATTCTTCTCCCTTGATCGATTGGGTCGATGGTCAGGTTTCTGCGCGCCGGGGTAGTCGGTAGAGTCCGTGGCGTTGGACGAAGATCTCCCGCCGGTCGGCGGCGTTGCCGTGGCGGTCGATGACGTATCAGGTCAGCCAGATCCATCCCTCGACGCAAGGGTTTTCCCGACCCGGTCGCGGTCCTCGCAATGGGTTCGGTGTGGCTGAAGTCGGACGTCGAGCGCTGGATCCAGGAGAACCGGCGACAGACGTGAACTTATTGGGCATGCGGAGTCCGGCGGGCCGTACGGCGACCGCCAGCGTCGGGTTCAGTCGGTGAGGCGGTCGGCGCCCGCGTAGACGTTCATCGTCGATCCGCGCAGGAACCCGACCAGGGTCATCCCCGCTTCTTCGGCGAGGGCGACCGCCAGACTGCTCGGCGCGGAGATCGCCGCGAGCACCGGGATGCCGGCCATCCACGCCTTCTGGGTGAGCTCGAAGCTGGCCCGCCCGGAGACCAGCAGCAGATGACCGCGCAGCGGCAGCAGGTCCTCCCGGGCTGCCCAGCCGATCAGCTTGTCGACGGCGTTGTGCCGGCCGACGTCCTCGCGTACCACCCGGAGCTGCCCGTCGGCGGTGAACAGGCCGGCGGCGTGCAGCCCACCGGTGCGGTCGAAGCCCTGCTGGGCGGCGCGCAGCTGGTCCGGCAAACCGGCCAGGGTCCGCGGGCTGAACGTCGCCTGGTCGGCGGCCACGTCGAACCGGGACCGGGTGCGTACGGCGTCGATGCTCGCCTTGCCGCACACCCCGCAGGAGCTGGTGGTGTAGAAGTTGCGGGCCGGGTCGGTCTGCGGCGGCGGAACGTGCCCGGCGAGCGTCACGTCGACCACGTTGTACGTGTTCGGTGTGTCGGTGCCGGCGCACAGTTGGGCGGTCACCACGTCCTCGGCGGCCCCGATCACACCCTCGGTCAGCAGGAAGCCGATCGCGAGGTCGATGTCGTTTCCCGGCGTACGCATGGTGACGGCCAGCGGGGGACGCCGCGCCGCGCCGGCGGGGCCGACCCGGATCTCCAGCGGCTCCTCCCCGGAAATCGTGTCCATCCGACGGACCTGCCGGGTCGACCCACCGCCGACGTCGATCCGCAGTACGGTGCGCCGCTCGTTCGCCCTGCCCATGCACTCCATCCTGCCCCGGTCCGCAGGTGGCGAACGGGCCGGGAGGGCGGCAGCACTCGCCTCAGGTGCTGCCATATCGCTATTGGTGTACGTATGGCGGCCAAGAAGATCACTGTGACCCTCCCCGAGGAACTGGTCGAGGCGCTCGGCGAGGCTGCCCGCGACGTTGGCGTCCCCTTGTCGAGGCTGGTGGCGAGCGCTGCGGAAAGTGAGCTCCGGCGGCGGGTCGGGCGGCGGTTGGTCGCCGACTGGCAGGCCGAGCGCGGTGCGTTCGCCGTAGAAGAGATCGCTGCGGCACGTGCGGAGATGGCTGCCGCCGACGCCCAGGCGCTCAGCGCGCCCGGTCGGGCGGCCGCGTGACCATCCCTCACGTCTACGACACGGGGGTGCTGCTGGCGATCGACAGCAATGACCGACGGATCTGGGCGATACACCATCTGGCCGTGGAGGAAGGGCGGCGTCTGCTCGTCCCTTCCGTCGTGGTCGGCCATGCCTGGCGAGACACCCGCCGTCAGGTCCAGCTCGGACGGTTCCTGAGCAGCTGCGAGATCGTGCCAGTCGGTCTGGAACTGGCCGAATCGGCCGGGGTGCTGTGCGGGAAGGCCGGTACGCGTGACGTGGTCGATGCCAGCGTGGTCACCATCGCGCTTGCCTGCGGCGGGATCGTCTTCACCAGTGACCCGGAGGACATCGCGCACCTGTCGGTTGCCTCGGACGTCAAGCCAGGGCTGGTCATCCGCCGCCTCTGAAATCCGTCAGCACGATACTGGGCCCGAGTGCTTCCGAGGCATCTGTGACGCATCTGGGGCGACCGGACGGCTCAGTCAAGCGCAGCCTCCCGTACGCTGGAACGGGAGCCCCAAAGGGCGGAGGTGCCTGTGGCAGTCAAGCGCCGCCGGTTCGTCGAGCGTCGGAAGGCGCTCGGTTTCAGCCAGGAGACTCTCGCCGAGAAGATCGGCGTGGACCGTACGACGATCGCCCGACTCGAACACGGCGTCACCACCCCCTATCCGTATACGCGGTTGAAGCTGTGCAAGATCCTGGAGGTAACGGCAGAGCAGCTCGACCACTGGCTAATGGGTGGGGACGAGGACCTGTCTCCTCCTGTTCCTACACCTCGACCAACCGCCGCCGGCCCGGTTCCGGTCCGGTCAGAGCCGACGGGTGTACTCGACGACATGCATCGCCTTCGTGCAGGTCAGTTCCGGTTGCACAGCGAAGCTGAGCCGGGAGCAGAAGGGGCGTTTGTGGCGTTGTGCTGGATCGCCCAGATCCACAAGCACTTCGACGACCCGAAGCCGTCGTACGTGGCCGACTGGGACGCGTTGCCAGCCTGGCAGCAGGAGACCGACGCGGACATCTTCGAGCATGTCGAGCGGATCTGCATTTCGGCGTGAGTCGGGGTGAGGTTGTGCTCAGCCCGCTGGCAGTCGACTGGCCAGCAGCACCCCGACGACGGCCCCGAGCACCAGGAATGGCCCGAACGGTAGCTGCTGGGTCCACCGGATCCGCCGGGCGACCAGCAGGACCACTGCCACGCCGCCCGAGCCCACGAAGGCGACCAACAGCCCGAGCAGCACGATCGGCCAACCGAACCAGCCGAGCACCGCGCCGACGCTGAGCGCCAGCTTGGCGTCGCCCAGCCCGAACCCTCTGGCACCGAACGCCAGGGTGGTGGCGGCGAACAGCGCCGCGCCGCCCGTACCGGCGATGACCGCCCGCAGCCAGGCCGCTGACGGCTCACCCAGCAGCACCGCCGCGCCGAACAGCGCCCAGGTCCCGGCGGCGGCCGGGTAGGTGAGCCGGTCCGGCAGCCGGTGCACCGCGAGGTCGACGAAGACCAGCGGGACCATCCAGGCCGCCCACCAGATCAGCGCCAGAACCACCGGCCAGGGATGGCCGGTGGACACCAACGCTGCCAGCGCCGCGATGGCGACCACCTCGACGGCGAACGGTGGCGGGCCGACCCGGGCACCGCAGCCGCCGCATCTGGCCAGTGGGGACAGCGACGCCATGGGGGACAGTGACCCCGCCCGGCCGGCCGCGCCGAGCGGCGTGCCGCACCGTGGACAACCGGTGCGCCACGGTTCGCCGGGTGCCACCGAGTGGACGGCGGCGGCCCGGCGCAGCACGGGCAGCACCAGCAGTACGCCGAGCAGCCTGCCGGCCTGGCCGGGCCGTCGCCCGGCGGGGGCCGGTGCCGACTCGGTCCCGATCGGGCGCTCGTTACCGGTGATCATCCCTGCGCCCTCTCCCGGCCTCCGCGACGTCGGTCACGGTCCGTGTTTTCATGATCGCTTACTTTCGGTGTCGACCGGCCTGGCGGAGTCCGGTCGACCGGTTTCGGCGCGCACCGTGGTCGGCTCACCGGTTGGCAGCGGTCGCGCTGGCCGTCGACTTCCAAATGGGACAGAATCCGGCGCAGGCTGGCAATTCGCGATGGCGACTGTCGGTTTTCGATCACCGCCGCCCACTTGACAGACGTACTCGGATGCGTCTTAGGGCGGTGATCGGAATGACCGGGCATCGCACCGCCCTCCATCGGGACCGGACTCGAAGATCGTAACCCTGAGTATTGTTCTGAATTGCCCCTGTTGCTGTCGCGGGCGTCAGCCTATGCTCCCCCCTTGAGCGATGCACTACCGCCGGGAAACATCCGACCGACCGGCGGAAATGCGTCGGTCGACACCTGGCCGGACCAGCCGGAGGCAGCACTGGATCATTCCAGCGGACAGTACGGCAACGCCCCAACACATCGATGTTGGCAATAGTGCTTGTCGCCCTGCGCCACCCTGGCCGGCCCGGCGGGCACCGAGGAGGACGGACGTGAGGCCAAGTCAGCGCCCCTGGCCAGCGGTGATGCTGGCCGCGTCGGTGCTCGCGGCTGCCGCACTCGCCGGCTGCGCCAGCGAGCAGTCCGCCACCCTGCCACCACTGCGCGTACCGGCGGCGACCGACGACCCGGCCGCCGCCGAGGCCGCCGAAGCCGCGCTCGCCGCGTACAACGGCTACCTCGCCGCCGCCGAGAAGGCCGAACACGCGGCCGACCCCCACCACCCCGAGTTGAAGAAGTATCTGGCGGATCCGCTCCTGGCGCAGGTCCGGCTGAGCATTCGAGACGCGAAGGAGCACGGCGCGATGCGGATCGGCTCGCTAATCTCCGAACCGACGGTGACCGAGGTGAATCTGGATTCGGTCCCGGTAACCGTGGTTATCCAGGACTGCCTGGACGCCACGAATTACCGGATGGTCTACGCCGACGACACCGACACGGTCGTTCCCGGCACCGAAGTGAGTCGCTACCTGGCCACCGCCACCGCGACCCGCTACGACGACGGTCGCTGGCTGATCAGCGGCGGCTTCTCGCACCGGGACCAGCCATGCTGACCGGGGTCGCCGCCACCAACCGTCGCCGGTTCGCCGGGCTGGTCCTCGTCGCCCTGCTGACCGCTGTCGGGCTGACCGCCGCTGCACCGGCTGCCGCCCAGTCGTCCGGCGGCGGCTGCGCGGTCACCCAACCCGAATGCGACGGCTGGGTCGAGGGGCCGGGCAACCCCGGCGGCCCCGGTCACGACGGCGGTGGCGGACCCGGCGACGGCGGCGGTGGGGACGGCGGAGCCGAGCCCTGCTACCGCGACGGCGTCGAGCTGCCCTGCTACGACAAAGTCCTCGGCTGGTTCAACCGGGAGAACGGGTGCTACTACATGCGGGCCGAGCCGCAGCCGCCGGGCGCTGAGCCCGGCCAAACCGCGTATCAGATCAGCTGCGTCGCCGGTCTGGTCTCCCAGGACCCGGAGTGGCTCACCGACCCGCCGCCAGGCTATGGGGCGCCGCCGGACCCGTACGAGCTGCGCCGCCGCGCGTACGCCCGAATCCAGTTCGAGAAGCCGGTCATCCACACCGCGCCCGACCCGGACAAGCCCGGCCTGGTCGGTCTGCCGGTCTGGGTGTGGTCCGAGGAGTCCAACGCCGTCTGGGGGCCGCTTGATGAGGACGAGGCGGACCGCGACGTCAGCGTCCGGGTCGTGGCCGAAGTCGACGAGATCACCTTCAACATGGGCAACGGCGACAGCTTCAGCTGCGAACGGGACGAGGTCTTCGACGCGTACGACCCGGTGGCCGACAACCCCTGGAACCCTGGCTGCGGCTACGACGACGGCTACCCGACGCCGGGCAGCTACCGGATCGTCGCCACGGTCGACTGGAAGGTCTCCTGGACTTTCAACGGGGTCGAGCAGGGCGTCTTCGCGAACCAGCAGATGACGAGCGACCCCATCGAGATTGAGATCGACGAACTGCAGGTGGTACGGCGATGACCGTGGCGACGACACGTACCGGCCAGGGCGGCGTCGACGCCCCGGTCACCCCGCCGAAGATCGTCCGGCAGCGACGGGTCCGGCCCGGCCTGCTCGGGCTGGCGGTGCTGCTGATCGCCCTCGGCGGGCTCGGGTCCGCCTTCGCGCTCACTTCGGTCCGGTCCACCGGCTCCTACCTGGCCGTCGCCCGGGACGTGTCGGTCGGTACGGTGCTGTCCGCCGACGACCTGGTGACCGTCCAGGTGGCCGGTGGGCAGGCGATCAAGCCGGTGCCGGCCAGCCAGCTCGACCAGGTCGTCGGGCTGCGGGCAGCGGTCGCCCTGGTCCCCGGCAGTCTGCTCACTCCGGCGCAGCTGACCAACGAGCCGATGATCGGGCCGGACCAGCAGCAGATCGCCATCGGACTGCGGGCCGACCAGGTGCCGGCCCGGCAGCTGAACCCCGGCGACAAGCTGATCCTCGTCGGCACCCCGACGCGTAACGCCAGTGAGAACGCGGTCACCCGGTTCGACGCGACCGTGATCGACGTGGCCGCCGACGACCGCAGCGGGGTCATCGCCTACCTGGCGCTCGCCTCGCGGGACGTGCCGGCGGTGGTGGTGCTCGCCGCCGAGGACAGGATCGCGGTCGTGCTGGCCCCGGCAGCCTGACAGATGGCCATCGTCGCGCTCGTCTCCGCCAAGGGTTCCCCCGGCGTCACCACCAGTGCGCTCGCCTGCACGCTCTCCTGGCACCACCGGGTGGTGCTGGCCGAGTGCGATCCGGCCGGCGGGACGTTGATGGCTGGCTACCTCGGCGGTGCCCTGGAGGGCCGGCGGGGGATCGGGGAACTGGCGGTCAGCGAGTTGCGCGACGGCAACCTCGAGGAGGCCTTCTGGAGCCAGCTGGTCGACCTGGACGCCCCCCGCCGGGAGCGGCTGCTGCTGCCCGGCGTGGTCGACCCGACGCAGATCGGCAGCGTCACCCCGCTGTGGCAACGGTTCGCCGACTTCTTCGTCGGCCTGGAACACGGCCGTCCACCGTACGATGTGATCGTCGACTGTGGCCGACTTTACGTCGCTAATCCACCGTGGCCGGTCCTACGGGCGGCGACTGTCGTCCTGGTGGTGGCCGCCGCGCACCTGCCCGACCTGTCCAGCGCCCGGGCGGCGGTGACCACGATCGAGCGGGACTTCGCTGAGCACCGGGTGCCGCCCGGTTCGCTGCGGCTGCTGCTGGTCGGTGACGGCCACAGCCGCGCCGAGATCAGCAAGGCCCTGCAGCTGCCGGTGATCTCCCGGTTGCCGGCCGACCCCCGTACCGCCGAGGTGCTCAGCCACGGCGGCACCGTCAAGCTCAACCGGCCGCTGCTGCGGGCGGCCGGCGCGTTGGAGGTCCCGGTCCGTTCGCTGATCGAGCGACGGCAGGCCCGGCTGCGGTGGGCTACGCCGGAAGGGGTGCCTAATGCGATTTGAGCCAGTGCTGAGCGACCCCCGCGACGAGTCCGACAACACCGCCGGCCGGCCGCAGCGGCCGGCCCGGGACCGGCCGGACCCGCTCACCTCGATCACGCCGCCGCTCGGTCCGAACGGCATCCCGGGCGAAGCCGCCCCTGGCGACGCAGTACCGCCTGCCGCGACGCGGCACAGTGGCGTACCGCTGCGTCCAGCGCAGCACGGCCACAGCGCGCGGCACAGTTGGCCGCTGGTTGTCCCGGTCAGCGCGGCACCGGCGGGCAACACACCGGCCGCTCCGCCTACCCCGGGTGCACCCCGGCCCGGTATCCAGCCCGGTACCACACCGGCCACCGCGCCTCCCGTGACCCCGCCGCGCCCCGCCCCGCCGCCCGTCGTGCCGCCGCCGACCGCGTTGGCTCCAGCCACCGCGCCGCCGGCCACCCCCGACACCACCGGCACCGGTGCGCTGGCCCGGCCGCGTACCGACTTCGCGCTGGTCCGCGAGCTGCGCCGGGAGCTCAGCACCCGGCTCACCCGCTGGCAGCGGGGTCGCGAGTTCACCATTGACGAGGAGGACGTCGAGCGGGCCCGGATCGCTGTCGCGGTCGTCGCCGAGTACGCCGACCAGGTCCGCCGGGCCGGCACCCCGCTGACCGCGTACGAGGAACGGGTGCTGCTCGACCAGGTCACCGCCGAACTCGTCGGGCTCGGCCGGCTGCAGACCCTGCTGGTCGACGACACCATCGAAGAGGTTCACATCCTCGGCTGCGACCAGGTGCGGATCACCCGGCGCAACGGGCAGGTGGACTGGCACGCCCCGATCGCCGACAGCGACGACGAACTGGTGGAGATCCTGCAGGCGGCCGCCCGCCGGGCCGGGGCCACCGAACGGTCGCTGTCCACCTCGAAGCCGACGCTGGACCTGCAACTGCCCGACGGCAGCCGGCTGGCCGCCGTCTACCTGGTCAGCCACCGCCCGTACGCGGTGATCCGCAAGCACAACACCCTGGACATCAGCCTCGACGACGTGGCCGGCGGCCGACCCGACCTGGACGAGATGATCGACGTGCTGGTCCGCGACTTCCTGCGGGCGTCGATGCGGGCCGGGCTGAACATCATGGTCGCCGGGCTGGCCGGGGCCGGTAAGACCACCATTATCCGGGCGTTGATGGACGAGATTCCGCCCGACGAGCCGTACGTGCTGCTGGAGGAGAGCCGCGAACTGCTGCCGGCCCGGCGTACCGACCGGCACCGGGCGGTGATGAGCTTCGAGGCACGGGAGGGGCACGGCGAACGCGGTTTCGACGGCCGACCGGCCGGTGAGGTGAGCATCGCCGACCTGATCCCGGTCTCGCTGCGGATGGGCGTACTGCGGATCATTGTCGGTGAGGTCCGGTCCCGGGAGATCGTGCCGATGCTGCAGGCGATGACCACCAGCCGCGGCTCGATGTGCACCATCCACGCCCGGACCCCGTCCGGGGTCGGCGAGCGGATCGTCGAGCTGGCCCTGTCGCACGGCCGGGAGATGACCGTCGACCAGGCCCGCCGGATGGCCGGCAACGCCCTCGACCTGATCGTCTACGTCACCGTCGAGGACGAGACCGGCATCGGCGGCCGCAAGCACCGGTTCGTCTCGCACGTCGAGGAGGTGATCGGGGTCGGTGAGGGCGGTCGGATCGCCACCACCACCGTCTTCGGCCCCGGCCCGGACGGCCGGGCGGTCCCCCGGCACCTGCCGGAACGAATCCGGGAGCAGCTGCTGCGGGTCGGCTACGACGCCCGGATGTTGTCCCGCTACATCGAGGCCGGCGTCGGTGCCTGGCGTCGGCCCCGGCACACCGTCCTGCGGGGGCACCGGTGAACCTGCCCGCCAACATCGAGGTGATCGCGGTCGTCGCCGGCGCCGCCTGCATCGGCGGCCTGGTCCTCGCCGTCGTCGCGCTGATCGGCACCAGCCGACCACCCGGGCCGCCGTCGCGCGCCGGGCTGCCGGTGCGTCGGCTCTGGCTGGGCTCCGGCCCCAGCCGCCGCGAACAGCGCCAGCATCAGGCGCTGCTGGTCGCCGCCGGGCTGGTCGGCGCGTTCGCCTTCCTGATCACCGGCCTGCCGGTGGCCGGCGTGCTGGTCGCGGTCGCCGTGCCGGGGGCGCCGTGGCTGTTCAACGTCGGCAAGGCCGAGCGGCGGGCGATCGCCCGGATCGAAGCCGTCGGCGAGTGGACCCGCCGACTCAAGGATGTCTCCGGCACCGGCCAGGGCCTGCAGCAGGCGATCATCGGCACGGTCAACACCGCCCCTGAGCAGATCAACCCGGAGGTACGGGATTTGGCATCCCGGCTACAGGCCGGCTGGCTGGGCCGGACCGCGCTGCTGGCGTTCGCCGACGAGATCGGCGACCCGGTCTGCGACCAGGTGGCGGCGGCGTTGATCCTGCACCTCACCGACCGGGGCGAGCGGCTCGGTGACGTCCTGGGGTCGATCGCGAACGCGGCCGCCGCCGAGGTCGCCACCCGTCGCGAGGTGGAGGCGAAACGCACCCAGCCCCGGTTCGCGGTGCGGTTCCTGACCGTGATGACCCTGCTGGTCCTCGGGTACGGGCTGGTCAACCCGGACTACATGGCGCCGTACGGCACGCCGACCGGCCAACTGGTGATGGTCTCGCTGGGCGGCCTGTTCGTCGCGCTGCTCGTCTGGGTGCGGCAGATGAGCATCCCGCCCCGACCGGCCCGGTTCCTCGCCGCCCCGGACCCCGACGAGGTGCTGACATGATCCTCAACTGGCAGTTGACCGTCGCGGTGGTCAGTGGGGCGCTGATCGGCCTCGGGGTCTTCCTGCTGCTGCGGGAGACCAGCCCGGCCACGCCGGCGCTCGGGCCGGCGCTGCGCCGGCTGCACCACGCTCAGAGCCGGCCGGGTGTGGTCACCGCGGACAGTGACCTGGTCTGGCTGACCGGCGTGGTCCGGTGGCTGCGGCCACCGCACAAGGAGCTCGCCCTGCTCGGCCGGACCCCGGAGCAGTACGCCCTGTCGCTGCTGCTGTCGGCGTTGATCGGGCTGGTCGCGCCGCCGGTGCTGGGCATGGCGCTCGGCGTGGTCGGCATCGGCCTGCCGATCGCCGTACCGGTGGCGGCGGGCCTGGTGCTGGCGGCGGCGGCCGCGCTGATCGCCCACCAGGACGTGCTGAGCAAGGCCAGGCAGGCCCGGCGGGAGTTCAGCCGGGCGGTCTGCACCTATCTGGACCTCGTCGCGTTGCAGCTGTCCGCGGCGCACGGGCCGGTGCAGGCGTTGGAACGGGCGGCGAAGGTGTGTGACGGGTGGGTCTTCGAACGGATCCGGGAGGCGCTGCGGCTGGCCCAGCTGCAGATGCATTCGCCCTGGGACGAATTGCGGGACCTCTCCGACCAGATCGGCGTGCCGGAACTCGGTGACGTCGGGTCGATCATGCAGTCGTCGGGCACCGAAGGTGCCCAGGTGCACGAGACGTTGCGCAGCCGCGCCGACTCGTTGCGCGACCAGATCAGGACCGACAACCTGGCTCGGGCGGAGGCGGTCACCGGCCGGCTCGACATCCCGGGAGCGTTCCTGGTCTTCGTCCTGATCGGATTCGTCCTCTATCCCTTCCTGGCCCGGATCTGACCGCCCGGATCTGACCGCCCGGCGGCCATCGGCCAGACCCCCGAAAGGACAAGTCACCATGCAGATATTCACCCGCCTCTACCTCGCGGTGGCCGGCCGGATCGGCGAGCTGCGCGGGGCTGACGAACGGGACCGGGGCGACAGCCCGGTCCCCACCGCGGTGATCATCGTCGGCCTGGCGCTCGTCGCGATCGCCGTCCTCGCCTGGGCGTCGAACCTGGCGTTCGACTTCATGAACGCCAACCCGGATCCGACCAGCGACCTGCCGGACTCGGGCAACTTCCCGGGCGGCGGCGATTGATCGGCGACATGTGCTGTCACTTCGTCGGCCGGCCGGGCCGGACCATCCCCACCCCGGTGGTCCGGCCCGCCTGCACCCCGGTGGCCCGGCCCGCCCGGGACCGGGGCGCGGCGCCGGTCGAGTTGGCGATCCTGCTGCCGGCGATCCTGCTGCTGCTGTTCGCCTCGATCCAGGTCGCCGCGCTGTTCCTGGCCCGTACCGTGGCGTTGAGCGCCGCCCAGCAGGCGGTCACCGCCGAACGCGGCTACGACGCGTTGGGCAGCGGCAACGCCGACACCGGGGTGGGCGCGCAACGCGCCGCCGCGTTCCTCGCCGACGCGGGCGACTGGCTCGACCCGGACCCGCTGCCGGAGCCGTCGGTCGGCCCGGACGGGCGGTACGTGTCGTACACCGTCAGCGGCAAGGCGCTGTCCCTGGTGCCGGGGGTGACGTTCACCGTCAGCGAGACCGCCAACGGCGAGATCGAGCGGTTCGAGCAGGTCGCGGGAGGCTGAACGTGCGGCGACGCCATGCGGGCTGCGACCGGGGCCGTGACCGGGGCTCCGTCTCGGTGGAGGTGGCCATCCTCACCCCGGCGTTCCTGCTGCTGGTCGTCGTCGCCTGGGTGACCGGGCGGACCGTGCTGGCCCGCAACGCTTTGGACGCGGCAGCGCACGACGCGGCCCGCGCCGCGTCCATCTCCCGGTCGGTGACCGAGGCGCAGACCAACGCCGAGTACGCCGCGCAGCAGCGCCTCGACTGGGAGGGCATCGCCTGCGCCGGGGAGCCGGCCGCCGACTTTGCCCCGAACGGGGTGGACACCCTGACCAAGGCGTTCGCCACCGCGCCCGGCAGCACCACCGCGCTGATCCACGTCCGGGTCAGCTGCACGGTCCAGTTCGGCGACCTGGGGCTGCCCTGGGTGGCGCAGGACCGGCTGCTCAGCGCCGACTTCCGTTCCCCGCTCGACCGCTACCGGGGGCGGGGATGAGCCGCCAGCGGCCGGGCGGAAGTCGCCAGCGGCCGGGCGTCAACGGCGACGCGTCCGGTCACCGCGACGCGGGGCGGGTCAGTGTCTTCCTCGCCGTGGCCTTCCTCGCCGTAGCGACCGTCCTGGGGATCACCGTGGACGCCGCCGGCAAGTACCGCACCAAGCAACGGGCGGACAACCTGGCCGCTGAGGCGGCCCGCACCGGCGGGCAGCAGATCGACATCGGTCTGGCAGTCAGCGGGGCGGGCCAGTTCATCGACGTCCCGGCGGCCACCGCTGCGGTAGACCACTACTTCGACGGCATGCCCGGGGTGACCGGGTACACGGTCGAGGTCGCCCCCGATCAGCAGCAGATGACGGTGACCGTCGACATGACCTACGAGACCACCATGCTCAGCCTCTTCGGTTTCCCGCCGGGGATTGCGGTGACCGGGCAGGCCACCGCCGTGCTCCGGACCGACCCGTGACGGGAAGCCGACCCCTCGAGAGGAGCGGCACCATGCGCGCGACCCGCGTTTCCCCCGTCCGGCGGCTCGGGCAGGTCCTCACCGGCCTGGGTGCGCTGACCGTCCTGTTGATCCTGCTCGCTGGCGCACCGGTCGCGCTGATCGCGTTCGCCGGCAACCCGCTGCCCGACCACCTGCCCGGCATCGACGAGATCGGCACCGCGCTGACCAGCCGCGACGACGGGCAGCTGTTCGTACGGGTGTTGGCGGTGGCCGGCTGGTTGGGCTGGGCGACGTTCCTGCTGTCGGTGCTGGTGGAGGTGCCAGCCCGACTGCTGCGGCGGCCGGCCCCGAAACTGCCCGGCATGGGCCGTCAGCAGCGGGTCGCCGCCGCGCTGGTCGGAGCGATCTCGTTGATCCTGGTGGCCGGTCCGGCGGCGGCGTACGCCGCACCGGGGCCGGTCGAGGCGACCTCGGCGGCGGTGGTGGGCATCGGGTTCGGCAGCGCCCCTGAGCTTGCCGCGCCCGCCGGCCAGCAGGCGACGCCGAACCAGCTCGTCGGTGCCTCCGGGCGGTCCGCCGCGTCGACACCGGCCGCCGCAGGCTCGCCTGCCCCGCTGGTCTCGCCGGCGGCGTTGCACACGCTCGCGTCGGCACCCACCGGCCCGAAAGGCGGCGACACAGCACCGACGGACCAGCCGGACGAGGCGGCGGAGCCGGCTGTGTACCGGGTCGCCAAGGGTGACTACCTCGGCCACATCGCCGACCGCTACCTCGGCGGGTTCAGTGACTACCAGGAGCTGGCCGACATCAACGAGATCGGCGACCCGGACCGGATCCGGGCCGGACAGCTGCTGCGGTTGCCTGCCGAGGCGACGGACACCGGCGTCCGGCCGCACGCCACCGGCACGGTCGTCACCCCGGCGGTGACGCCCGCCCCGGAGCAGCCGACGCCGGAGCAGCCGACGCCGGAGCCGCCGGCGGCCCCGCAGACCCCGCCGCCCGTCGACGTACCGTCGGACGCCGACCGCCCCGCCTCGCAGGTGGACAACGAGGCGACCGGCAACCTCGGCGGCGGCGTCTCCGCCGGCCGCTCCGGTCCGGTTCAGAACCTGAACCGTCCACTCGCGGTGACCGCGGTGATCACCGCGGCGAGCATCGTCGGCGCGCAGATCGGCACCATGCTCGGGCTGAAGCGGCGTACCGCCGGAACGTCCGGCGAGACCGGCCGGCACCGCCGCGACCGCGCCTGACCTGAGCCCGTACCGACGCGACCGCGCCGGTATTCGGCTGCTCAGCCG
Source organism: Micromonospora sp. LOL_014 (assembly GCF_048060245.1). Lineage (NCBI taxonomy): Bacteria > Bacillati > Actinomycetota > Actinomycetes > Micromonosporales > Micromonosporaceae > Micromonospora > Micromonospora sp. LOL_014. Next base: position 15,034 of record NZ_JBHMIP010000003.1, on the reverse strand, counting down.
CCGCCCGGCCGGAGCTGCCGCTTGTCCGGCTTGCCGCTCGGCCCGACCGGCACCACGTCGATGAAGGTGACGGTACGGGGCCGGCTGGCCTGGCCGAGCCGGTCGACCACCAACTCGCCCAACTCCGCTGGGTCCGGCCGCTCGGCGGTAGCTGGCACGACGAACGCGTGCACGGCCTCCCCGCTGTGCTCGTCGGGCATTCCGACGACGTATGCCTCGGCCACGCCGGGATGACTGGCCAGGACCCGTTCGATCGGGCCGGCGTACTGGATGTTGGCGTCGACGATGATCACGTCACGGATCCGGCCGAGCAGGTACAGGTAGCCGTCGGCGTCGAAGCGGGCGAGATCGCGGGTCCGTACCCAGCCGTCGACGAACACGGCCGCCGTCTCGGCCGTCTCGGCCCAGTAGCCGGCGGCCTGGCCCGGGGTACGGACGAACAGTTCGCCGGTGCCGCCTGCCGGGACCTGGTTGCCTGCGTCGTCGCGGATCTGTGTGTCGACCGGGTCGGGCGGCCGGCCGACGCTGGCCAGCCGGGCCGGCACCGCGGCCATCTCGGCGGGGGTCAGTATGGCGATCAGGCCGGCCTCGGTCTGGCCGTACCCGTGGTAGACGACCGGCCCCAGCACCGACACAGCCTGAGCCAACCGGCCGGGTTCCAACGGGGAACCGGAGACCAGCAGGGCGCGCAAGGAAGCCAGATCGACCGGACCGGTCCGCTGGCCGGCAACCAACTGATGCAGCCGGGGCACGGTGATCACGCTGGCGGTCGCCCGCAGCCGGGCGATCGCGTGCGGCAGGAACGGTTCCGGGCCGCCGGTGGGTTCGGCGATCACGGCAGTGCCGCCGGCGGCCAGGGTCAGCACCGTGTACTCCATCATCACCTGGCTGCTCAGCGACCCGAAGACCAGGAAGCGGTCCAGCCTGGCGGCCAGGTCGCGGACGGCTGCCGGCCACCGGTCGGGGCGCGCCGCCCAGCCCGCACCGAGCGCGGCGTACGTCTGGAGGCAGCCCTTCGGGTTGCCGGTGCTGCCGCTGGTGTAGATGATCCGCCCGCCGTCCCCCGGACGGCCGGCGCAGTCCAGTGCGGCCGCTGACGGCGGTCCGGCGAGCAAATCGCGAACCCCGGTCGAGCCGGCGGAACCGCCCAACGGGCCGACGGCGTGCAGGTCGAGTCCGTCGGCTGCGACCCGTAGCCCGTCGGTCGCCGTGGACCGGTCGACCACCACCGCCCGGTTGGCCGGCACCGTGCCGCCACCAGTGAGGACGTGACGCAACTGTCCCGGTGTCAGCCCGGGTCGCACCCCGGCGACCCGGGCGCCGACCACCTGGGCGGCGATCATGGCGGCGAACGCCTCCGGCGAGACGCCGAGCGCCATCGCCACCCCGTCACCCGGCCCGATCCCCGCCGCCCGCAGACCGGTGCTGATCCGCCCGACAGCGTCCAGGAGCTCGGCTCCGGTGACGTGGCGCGCACCATGCTCGAACACCGTCCGGTCGGCGGCAGCCGCCAGTAGGTCCAGGATCGGCTGCGGGTACCCCGGCGCCGGCTCGGCCGGACCAGGCAGCTCAGCCGGCTCAACTGCCGACATCGGTGAGGCACCCCTTCACGAACACGGCCAGCGGCTGTTGATGCACGCTCGCCAGGTCCCACTCGTTCTCCAGATTCTCGGCGAGGTGGTGCACCGCGCGTACCCGGCCGCCGCTGTGGAACCGCACCACCGGATGCAGGTAGGTGGCCTCGTGAGCGGCGTCGGCGTCGTTCTCCGCGACCCGGGGTACCGACACGTCGAACGGGTCGACCGAGTCGTGGTTCTCCCCGTACTCCAGGGTGACGGCGAAGGTGGGCAGGCTGGCACCGAGTCCACCGTCGGTCAGGTACGCCAGCGGCACCTCCTCGTGGTGGTACGCCGAGCCGTCCGGCCCGACGGTTACCACGTCGGCGAGCACGCCGAACTGCTGCCACAGCGCCGACGACCGGTTGACCCGGGCGACGAGTGCGTCGGTGATTGCCTCCGGGGTGGCGTCGAGTCTGGTGGTCGGCCAGCCGGTGCCGTGGTACCGGGCGCCGAGGATGCGGTACAACGCCCGTACCCCGTACCGGAAGCCGTGGATGAATCCGCTGGTCGACGTCTTGAAGTCGCGTTGCTGGGTGAGCGTGCCGGTGAAGTACAGGTCGGGCACGGTGGTCGACTCGAAGGCGGACGTCTGCTCGGGGAACCGGTCGTTGATGACCAGCCGGGGTCGGCAGGTGTCGTCGAAGATGCCGGCGTCGAACCGGAACCCGGTGCAGGCGATCACCCGGTCGTACCGGATCTCCCGGATGGCTTCGACCGTCCGGGCGTAGCGGAACCGGACCAGGTAGCGGCCGTCGGCGTCGCGGGTGATGCGCTCGATCGTGCCGTCGAGCACCGCGTTCTGCGACTTCAGCTGGTAACTGTCGAGGAAGTTGTTGTTGACCGCCCGCAGGTGGCCGACGTAATGCGTCTGCCAGGCGAACCGGACGGAGCGGGGACCGGCGACGTGGATGACGGCCGCCGTTTCCATCAGCGCGTCGGCGGTCTCGAATCCGGAGTTGCCCTTACCGATGATCATGACGCGCTGGCCGGTGAAGTTGGTCGGGTCGACGCTGACGGTGTCGTAACGTTCTGCCGTCTCGATGCCGGGGATCGGTGGGACGTACAGTTGCGACACTCCGGTCGCGACGATCACCCGGCGGGCGTGCCAGGTCCGGCCGTGTTCGTCGAGTACGGCGAACCCGTCGCCGTCGCGACCGATCCGCATCACCCGGGTCTGGTACTCGACCCGTACCCCGGTGGCGCTGGCGAAGTCGGCCAGGTAGCGGACCAGGTCGTCGGCTGCCGGAAAGTACCGCATGCTGTACCGGGTGAACAGCAGCTCCGGATCGTCGCTGAGCAGCGAGTTCCAGTCCATCCGCAGCCGAAGTTCGGCGTCGTCGTAGCCGGTGTGCACTTTGTTGATGGAGATCAGTTGCCGGTGTCGGGGATAGCGGGTGAAGAACGTGCCGGGGGCGGCCCCGGCCTCGAGGACCGCGTAGTCGTGGCCGTCGCGGTGCATCAGGGCGGCGAGCTGAATTCCCGCAGGCCCGGCACCGATGATCAGATAGTCGTGTGCCATGGCGCGACGCTAGCGGTGGGTATTCAGAGATTCATCAGACCCGATTGGCTGAATCCGGGTCCGGGTCCGGGTCTCGGGGCTGTCGGGCTGAGAGTGTTCTGAGATTCCGTGGTTACGGTCGGCGAGGTGACCAGCAATACGGTGACCGAGATCGATGCCATCGATCTGATCGGCCCCCTGCACCCGGCCGACCTACGGCGCGTGGCTGCCGCAGTGCACATCGAGGTCACTGCGGCGGTACGCGGCCGGGTGCAGGGTTGCCGTTCGTATCTGCGTGGCGTGCTCGACGGCGACCGGACCGTCTACGGTGCGACCACCGGCTTCGGCGCCCTGGTCGGCTTCGCCGGCCGGGACAACGACGCCGATCAGGCCGACAACACCCTGGCACACCTCGGTGCCGGTCAGGGCCCGGACATCGACCCGGCGGTGGCCCGGGCCGCGATGCTCGTCCGGGTGTGGTCGTTGGCCCAGGGTGCCTCGGGCGTGTCACCACATGTGGTCGACGCACTGGTCGCCATGCTCGCGACCACGTTCGCTCCGGCGATGCCCCGGTTCGGCTCGGTCGGGGCCAGCGGTGACCTGATCCCGCTGGCGTACGCCACCCAGTCGCTGCGCGGTCAGGGCCACGCCTACCTCGACGGTGAGCGGCTGCCGGCGGCCGAGGCGCTCCGGCGGGCCGGGCTGCGGCCGTTGACGCTCGACGGACGGGACGCGCTGGCGTTGGTGAACGGCACGTCGGTGACGACGGCCGCGCTCGGGACCGCGCTGCACGACGTCCGGGTGGCGCACCGGTCGGCGCAGCGGCTGGCCGCGCTGCTCGCCGACGTGCTCGGCTGCGACACCCACCAGTTCCTGCATCCGAGGCTGATCGCGGCGTACGGCCATCCGGGCGCGGTCGAGGTGGCGGCGCGGATGCGTGGGCTGCTGGCCGGGGCGCGGCCGTCGGGCAGCCGGCCGCTGCAGGAGGCGTACAGCATCCGGTGCGGTCCGCAACTGCTCGGCGCGGCCGAGGGCGCGTTGCGCTACGCGGACACGGTGTTGGCGGCGGACCTGACCGGGGTCAGCGACAACCCGCTGTTCTTTCCGGACGACGATCTGGTGCTGCACGGCGGGAACTTCTTCGGCCAGCCGGCCGCGTTCGCCGCCGACGTGCTGGCGATGGTCACCGCCCAGGTCGGCAACCTGGTCGAGCGGCAACTGGATCTGCTGGTCGATCCGGCCCGCAACGGTGGTCTGCCGCCGATGCTCGCCGCCGGCCCCGGCCAGCAGCACGGGCTGCAGGGTGCGCAGCTGGCGGCGACCGCGCTGGTCGCGCAGCTGCGCCGGGAAGTCGCGCCGGTCAGTTCGCAGAGTCTGCCCACCAACCTGCACAACCAGGACGTCGTGCCGTTCGGCACCCAGGCCGCGCTGCGCGCGGTGGACCAGGCACGGCTGCTGCGGCTGATCTGCGGCTCGCTGGCGGTCGGGCTGCGCCAGGCGGTGCACGTGGGGGCGCGTCGGCCGACCGCACCGGGCTGCGCTCAGCTGCTCGACCAGCTGGTCGAGGTGGTGCCGGCGATCGACCCGGACCGCCCCCTCGACCAGGACGTACGCCGGGTAGCCGACCTGCTCGACCACGTCGACGAGGCGGCCGGCGGTGGATCGACAGACGCCGGACCTGACCGGCAGGCAGCGGAACCTCGGTAATTGTCCTTCGTAGCGTCAGGCGGTGAATCAAGCGATGCTCGACTATCTGATCATCGGGGCGGGCCCGGCCGGGCTCCAGCTCGCGTCGCACTTCGAACAGTCCGGACAAGCGTCCTACCTGGTGCTGGAGGCCGCCGGTGCACCGGGCGCATTCTTCGAGCGTTACCCGCGGCACCGCCAGTTGATCTCAATCAACAAGCCACACACCGGCTCCACCGACCCCGAACTCAACCTGCGGCTGGACTGGAACTCGCTGCTCAGCGACGACCCGGACCTGCTGTTCACCCGGTACACCGAACGGTACTTCCCGCATGCCGACCTGATGGTGCGCTACCTGGCCGACTTCGCCGCCGCGACCGGCGTTCGGGTGCAGTACGAATGCCGGGTGACCCGGGTGGCCCGCGACCCGGCCGGTGGCTTCGAGGTCACCGACGGGTCGGGCACGGTGCACCGGGCGCGCCGCGTCGTGGTGGCGACCGGGGTGTCCCAGCCGTACGTTCCGCCGGTGCCCGGCATCGAGCTCGCGGAAGGGTACGGCGACATGCCGGTCGACCCGAAGGACTTCCTCGACCAACGGGTGCTGATCATCGGCAAGGGCAACTCGGCGTTCGAGACGGCCGACAACCTGCTGGAGACCACCGCGTTGATCCACGTGGCCGGGCCGAGTTCGATCCGGATGGCGTGGCGCACCCACTACGTGGGGCACCTGCGCGCGGTGAACAACAACTTCCTCGACACGTACCAGTTGAAGTCGGCCAACGCCATCCTGGACGGTGAGGTGCGAAGCATCGTCCGCGACGCGGCCGGTTACCGGGTGCGGTTCAGTTTCAGCCGGGCCGAGGAGGTCGTCAAGGAGCTGCCCTATGACCGGGTGCTGGTCTGCACCGGCTTCCAGTTCGACCCGTCGATCTTCGCTGCGGACACCCGTCCGGCGTTGACGATCAAAGACCGGTTCCCGGCCCAGACCGCCGAGTGGGAATCGGTGAACGTGCCGGACCTGTTCTTCGCCGGCACGCTAACCCAGCAACGCGACTTCAAGAAGTCGACCAGCGGATTCATCCACGGCTTCCGGTACGGCGTCCGCGCGCTGCACCGGATCCTGCGGCGGCGTTACCACGGTGAGGCCTGGCCGGCGGGGAAGCTCGACGCCGACCCGGTCGCGATGGCCGACGCCATCATCGCCCGGGTCAACCGCACCTCCGCGCTGTGGCAGGTGTTCGGGGTGCTCGCCGACGTGCTGACCGTGGCCGGGCCGGATGTCCGCTTCCACGAGGAGGTGCCGGTCGACTACCTGGTGGGCAACGGGCTGTCCGCGCCCGGCCACGAGCCGACCCACGCCTTCGCGGTCACCTTGGAGTACGGGCCCGAGCACGACCAGGTGGACCCGTTCGACGTGTCGGTCAACCGGATCGCCCAGGACTCGGCCGGCCAGGCGCACGACGCCGCGTACCTGCATCCGGTGGTCCGGCGCTACCGCCACGGCGTCGTGACCGACGTCCACCACCTGGCGGAGAACCTGGAGAACCGGTGGGACCGGCCGGACGTGCACCGGGCGCCGCTGGTCGCCTTCCTGGGCCGTTGCCTGGCCACCGTACGCGGATGAACGGGACCAAACTGCCCAGCGTCGCCGCCCCGGTGAACCTGGCCGACCTGCGGGCGGCGGCCCGTCGCCGGCTCGACCCGGCGCACGACGACTTCTTCGCCGGCGGTGCCGGCGACGAACGGACCGTACGCGACAACGAAGCCGCCTTCGACGCCTACCGGGTACTGCCCCGGGTGCTGCGCGGCGTCGGCGCCCGTGATCTGCGGGTGGAGCTGTTCGGCGAGACGGTCTCGATGCCCGTGCTGGCCTCGCCGACCGCCTTTCACCGGCTCGCCCACCCGGACGGGGAGGCGGGTTGTGCCCGCGCGATCGCGGCGGCCGGCACGATCATGGTGGTGAGCATGGCCGCCACCACCCCGGTGGAGGCCATCGCGGCCGCCGCCGCCAACGTGACGCCCCGTCCGCCGAAGTTGTGGTTCCAGCTCTATCCGCAGCCGGACGTGGCGTTCACCGAGTCGGTGATCCGGCGCGCGGAGGCGGCCGGCTGCGGTGCGCTGGTGGTCACCGTCGACTCGCCGGTGTTCGGGCGGCGCGAACGGGACCTGCGGCACGGCTTCCTGGACCTGCCCGACGGGCTGTGCTGCGAGAACATGCGCGATCCGGTGACCGGCGAGATCCGGACGATCACGATGGACGCCGCCCTGGACTGGCGGCGGATCGACTGGCTGCGGGAATCCACTCGGCTGCCGCTCGTACTCAAAGGCGTCCTGCACCCCGCCGACGCCGCGCTGGCCGTCGAACACGGGGTCGACGCGGTGCTGGTGTCCAACCACGGCGGGCGGCAGCTCGACGGCGTACCGGCCAGCGTCGACGCGCTGCCCGCCGTCGTCGACGCGGTCGCGGGCCGCCTCCCGCTGCTGCTCGACGGCGGGGTACGGCGCGGCACCGACGTGCTCACCGCGTTGGCGTTGGGCGCGGTCGCCGTCGGCGTCGGCCGGCCGGTGCTGTGGGGCCTGGCCGCCGGCGGTGAGATGGGCGTACGCCAGGTCCTGGAGCTGCTGCGGGCCGACCTGGACCGGGCGATGGCGCTTGCCGGAGCGGACTCTCCGGCCGCGATCACCCCGGACCTGGTCACCCCGGCGGTGGGCGGCCGAGCGTGGCCGGCGGGGGTACGCCGATGACCGGGTCCGGCGTACCCGTGCTGCTTGCCCTCGTGGCGGCGGCGGTCCTGGTGTGGACGCTGCCCCGCTGGCTGCCGCCGGCGGTGATCGGCCTGCGGCAGTGGGTGTTCGCCCGGGTGAACGGTGGTGAAGGGATCGCGGTGCCCGGCCCGCTGGTCGGCGCGGAGCACTTCGAGCGGGTGTACGCCCACCCGGCGGCGGACGGACGCAGCCGGGGCGCGGGCCTGTCCGATCTGTTCTGGTACTGGTTGTCTCCGGGGCCGCACATGCACCAGGAGCACCTCGAATCGGGTGAGCGCTACCGCACCGTGGCCCGGACCACCCGGCGGGTGCTGGCCGTGTCGCAGCGACGGTCGACGGAGTTGGCCGCCTCGGCCGCCCGCCGGCAGCTGGACCGGCTGCCGCCCGGGCGGACCAGCCTGGTGCGGCTACGCGACATGATGCTGCCGATCTGGGCCGAGGTCTACTACGAGCTGGTCTTCGATGAGGCGTGCCCGCCGGACGCCCGGGCGCTGATCGTCGCGAACGCCGGCGACGTGTCGTCCGCGCTGAAGTGCAGTGGGCTGCGGCACCTGAGCCGGCGGAACCGGTTGACCCGCTATCTGCGGGCCCGCGTCGACGCGGGGACCGCCCCGGTCGTGCTGCCGGAGCCGTTCACCGCCCAGGAGACCGCCTGGTACCTGCACGGTGCGTTCTTCACCACGGCGGTCGTGCAGATGTCCGAGGCGATGGCGCATCTGCTGCTGGCCGTCGCTCAGCATCCGCCGACGCAGCTCGCGGTGCGCCGGGCGTTGGACGGGCCGGCGGAGGCCGCCGATGAGCTGCTCGACCGGGTGATCGACGAGACGTTGCGGGTGCATCCACTGTTCGGGGTGGCGCACCGGATCACCTCGGCCCCGATCGAGGTGGATGCCGGCACCACTCTGCCGGCCGGCTCGGTGCTGCTGTTCAACTATCTGGCCTTTCAGCGCACCGGACCGGCCGCCGACGACGATTTCGACCCGGACCGTTGGTTGCGGCTGTCCCGGCGGGAGGCACACTTCGTCCCGTTCGGCGTCACTGCGAACCGGGCCTGCCCGGCGCGCGGTGTCGCGCCGGTGATGATGCGCGCGGCGACCCGCGAGGTGCTGCGCCGGTACGCGCTGGTCTCCTCGGTACGCCACGACCGGTCGTTGCCCAGCCGGGGTCCGTGTTACCTGCTCCCGGCCGGTTCGGGCGAGGTCGGGCGGCTGCGGCTGTGGCTGATGCGCACCGAGGACCGGTGGGCCGACGTCTGGCGAAGCCTGGTCCAGCTGGTGCTGGGCAGTGTGATGGTGCTCCACGCACGACGGCTGCGGCTGTGCGCGAACCACTTCGACCAGGCCGGGCGCTGACGCTGCCGAAACTTCGCTGGAGGGCCGATGAGTACGGTCGACCTGGCGCCACGGTTCTTCATTGCCGTGGCGGTCATCCTGCTCTGCTGCCGGACGGTCGCCTGGCTGCTCGGCAGGGTCGGCCAGCCGGCGGTGGTGAGCGAGATGCTCGCCGGGGTCCTGCTCGGGCCGTCGTTGCTCGGGCTGCTCGCCCCGACCGCCCAGCGGGCGCTGTTTCCGGAACAGCTGCATCCGGTGCTGTACGTCGTCGGGCAGATCGGCCTGGTGATGTTCATGTTCCAGGTCGGTTACGCGTTCACCACCCACCGGGTGGCCGACCTGGCCGGCACCGCCGGCGCGGTCTCGGCCGCCGGGGTGCTGGCACCGTTGGCGCTGGGCGCGCTGCTGGTGTTCGCCACCGCCGGACGTGTGCCGGTGCTCGCCGACGGGGTCCCGACCGGGGTGACGGCGGTGTTCGTCGGTGTCACCCTGGCGGTGACCGCGTTTCCGATGCTCGCCCGGATCGTCACGGAACGCGGGCAGGCCGGCACCCGGCACGGTTCGCTGGCCCTGGCCAGTGGCGCGATCGACGATGTGGTGGCCTGGATACTGCTTGCCGTGGTCCTCGCCGTGGCCACCGGTCGGCCCGGTCCGGCGCTGGTCACCGTCGGCGGGGCGGTGCTGTTCGGGCTGCTGCTCTGGCGGTTCGGGGCCCGGACGGCGGCGGCGCTGATGCGCGACGGCCGGCTCGGTGACCAGTCCCGGCTGCTGGCCGTCGTGACGCTGTTGTTCGCGGTGGCGTGGTACACCGACGAGATCGGGCTGTACGCCGTTTTCGGCGCGTTCGCGCTCGGTGCGGTGATGCCGCACGATTTGCGTACCGACCGGGTGGTGGAGACGCTCGTCCCGGTGTGTCAGACCGTCTTCCTGCCGTTGTTCTTCACCTATTCGGGCCTGCACACCGAGTTCGGCCTGCTCGGCGATCCGTCGGTGCTGCTGTTCGCGCTGGCCTGCGTGGCGGTCGCGATCCTGGGCAAGTTCGGATCATGCTGGTTGGCGGCCCGGCTCAGGGGCGAGCCGAACGGCGTGGCGTTGCGGGTCGGCGCGTTGATGAACGCCCGTGGCCTGATGCAGCTCATCGCGCTCAACATCGGGTTGTCCACCGGTGTCGTCAACTCTACGATGTTCACCGCGTTGGTACTGGTCGCCCTGGTGACGACGTTGATGACCACGCCGCTGCTGAGCTGGTTCGAACGTGTCGATCGCCGCCGAGGGGCCGGACCTGCGGCAGTCCTGATCGTCGACCCGCCGACCGAAGTCCCTGAACATCGACAAAGGTCTATGTAATCTGGGTCTGGTGTGCGATTCTCGACAGGTGATGACGGCAAGCGTGACGTCGCCACCGGCACTGCGCCTGCTCCTGATCGAGGACGACGCGGACCTCGCGGGTCTGCTGACCGAAGTGCTGGCCGACGAAGGATACCGGGTCGACGCCGCCCGCGACGGACAACGCGGACTGCATCTAGGGCTTACCCGAGCGTACGACGTCATGGTCATCGACCGGGTGCTGCCCGCGATCGACGGGTTGAACCTGCTCGCCCGGCTGCGTTCCCGTTCGGTACAGGCCCGGGCATTGATGCTGACCGCGCTCGGCGCCGTCGACGACCGGGTCGCCGGCCTTGACGCGGGCGCCGACGACTACCTGGTGAAACCGTTCGAGCTGGACGAGCTGGCGGCTCGGTTGCGGGCGCTGTGCCGGCGCGCCTTCGACACCGCCGAGACGGTACGGGTCGGCGATGGCTGGCTCGACCTCGGGCTGCGGGACGTGGTGCTGCCCGACGGATCCCGGGTCGCCCTGTCGTTGCGGGAGTTCGGCCTGCTCCGGGTGATCGCCATGACGCCGACGAGGGTGCACTCCCGGTCCGGGCTGCGTCGGCAGGTGTTCGACGACGCCCATGCCACCTCCATCGTCGACACCTACGTCTACTACCTGCGCCGCAAACTCGGTCGGTCGGTGATCCGGACTGTGCACGGGGTCGGCTACCGGCTCGGTGAACTCTGATGCCCCACCCGTCGGCCGAGCAGTTCGGCATCTCCTGGGCGGCCGCCGAACGCAAGGTCATCGCGCGGGCCCGGCTGCGCGTCGGCGCGCTGGTCGGCCTCGCGGTCACCGCACTGGTCACCCTGGTCGGCGGGATCGCCTACGGCATGCTCGTGCACGGGCAGGAGAAACAGATCGACCGGGAGCTGCGGTACACCGCCAGCCGTGGCGACCCGTCCGGGCCGCCGGGCTGCACCTGGCTGTTCCTGCGCGGCGGCGGCGAGCCGCAAGACGCGGCCCTTCCCGCACTGCAGACAGCAGGAGTCCCCGCACCGGCCGGATTCCCGCTGCGCCAGGTGATGGAGACGGTTGCCGCGACCGGCATCGAGCAGGTGACCAGGGTCGAGCGCAACGACACCGTCTACTTCGTCCTCACTCAGCCCCGGGACGGCGACACCATTCAGGCCGTCTTCGACACCCGTTACCACCTCGCCGACCGTCGCCAGCTGCTCCTGGCCCTGTCCATCACCGAGGGGATCGGACTGCTGGCCGCGCTGGCCAGCGGGATGGTCGTCGGCTGGCTCACGGTCGCGCCTCTCGCCGAGGCGCTCGCGCGTCAACGGCGCTTCATCGCCGACGCCAGCCACGAACTGCGTACGCCCATTGTCCAGGTGCACACCCGGGCGCAGGTGCTCGCCCGCCGGGCCCGTAACGGCAACGGCAACGGCAACGTTCCGTCCGAATACGCCGCCGACCTGGACCGGCTGGTCGGCACCACCCGGCAACTCGGCGAGGTGGTCGACGACCTGCTGCTGTCCGCCCGGCTCGGCGCCGCCCCGGCCGACCGTGCCTCCGACGCGCCGGTCGACCTGGCCGCCATCGTCGAGGACGCGGTCCTTGCCGAGAGCGACCGGGCACAGGAGTGCGGCGTGGTGATCGCCCTGGACCGGTCCGCCGGTCCGCTGCCGGTGGCCGGGGTCTCCTCAGCGCTGCGCAGGGTGGTGTCCGAGTTGCTGACCAACGCGTTGCGGCACTCCCGACCGGGCGGCCGGATCGATGTCGCCGTCTGCCGCACCGCCGTCGGCGACACGATCGAACTGACCGTCGCGGACACCGGCGACGGCTTCGACCCCGACGAGCGCATCTTCGACCGGTTCCATCGCGGTACCGGGGCGGACCGGCTGCACATCGGCCTGGGCCTGGCGCTGCTGCGCGAGGTGGTGACGGCGCACCGTGGCACCATCGAGGCCGCCGGCCATCCCGGTACCGGCGCGAAGTTCACCGTACGGTTGCCGGCTGCCGCAGGTCCGCCGGATCAGGGCAGTTGGGCCTGCACGACGCCGGCCACCACCCGGCTGCGCAGCACCTGCTGATCGGTGGCGGCCGGGCCGTGGGCGACGGTGCCGTCGGTGAGCCGGAACGCGCTGCCGTGCCACGGGCACACCACGCAGGCGTGGCCGTCCGCGCTGATCACCTCACCCTGGTCGAGGGGTCCGTTCTGGTGGGCGCAGTGGGCCAGCAGGACCGTGACGTCCTCGCCGTGCCGGTAGACCAGCACCGGTACGTCGTCCACCTGCCGGCTGATCATGCCCGATTCGGGCAGGTTGGCGAACTCGGCGATCGGGTGCCAGCCGGCGGAGATCCGGTGCAGCTCGGGCACTGCGTGGTTGACTCCAGCGGCCTGCTTGTAGGCGAGATGACCGCCGAGGAAGCCGCCGGCACCGACCGCGGCGAGGCCGAGGAATCCGAGCGTACGGCCGGTCTGGTGGCGGCCGCGCAGCCGGGCGACCAGCGACCCGGCGTAGCAGGCGATGCCGACGGTGTTGGCGATCGCGTGCACCAGGCCGATCCGGCGCTGCTCGCGGGACAAACTCGCCCAGTCGTTCGCTCCGGTGACGGCCGCCGGGATCGCGGCGGCCGTGCCGACGCCGACCAGGGTGGTCGCGGCCCGTCGCTGTCCGGGCAGCATGTCGAGTACGGCAGCGCTCAACCAGGCACCCATCGGCACCTGGATCAGCACCGGGTGCAGCGGATGCCCCAGCCACACCCCGTGCAGCAGGTCGCGGACCCGTTCGTCGCTGATCCGCCGCTGGACGCTCTGCTGCAGCCGGTCGCCGATCCGGTCCAGCCCGGTCGCCTGCTCGATCCTCATCAACAATGCCCGCATCGCGTCGACGTTCCCGCCAGACCCACCACCAAACCTTCGGCGAACAGGTTGGCAGCTATCTCGTCGTCGACGGGCCATCGGGCTGCTCGCGTGGCCTACAGCCGTGGGGTAAGTATCATCCTCGACTGAGACTTCGCGGCGCTAGGGCGAGTTGAGCGAACTGTCTAATGCGGAGACAGATGAAACTTTCCATCGGACGACCTACATGCCCCGATACAGTGCTAGAGCCTTGTTCAGGCCGCCCGCACGCGTCGTGTGCCGGTCGGCCTGCCAATGCCAACGGAGGTGTTGCCTGGGCAAACTCCAATCCGCATGGGTAGGAATCTTCTTCACTGAAGCGCTAGAGGTGTCCAAAGCAGAGTAACCTACGAGTCAGTCCACCTCGTCCAGGTGCACCAGTGATGAGATGATCATCAACATAGACCTTGACCACACTAGGTGTCCTCTGTGATGCTGGATCCGTGAACGGGGGCAAGAAAACAGTCATTGCGACATTGACGATCCTGGCGGCAGCGGCAGCGATTGCTACGTCCCGTGCAGCGATCAGTGCTGAGAGGTCGGAGATATCACCGACCATCTCCTCCTATCCTCCGGCTGATGCAGATCCAGACCTTCTGCTGGTATGGGCGGAAAACCTGCTCGCCGCGCAGTGCATGGCGGAAGTCGGACACCTGCTAGTGGTTGACTGGCCTGACGTCAATTCCACGCAAGAGGACGCGTACGCCGAAATGTATGGAGCGACGGACCCTGCAGTAGCCTTCCAAGCCGGATATGGGATCAACCCTCAGCTACATAACGTCCAGTTGAAGAACTCTGATCCCAACTGGGCCTACGTCAGATCTCTCAATCCGGCCGAGGATCGCCAGTTTCAGCTCGCATACTTCGGCGATCCGGCAGATTCAATAAGAATTGAAACAGATGATGGCTGGTTGGAAGTCGGCGGCTCAGGGTGCCTGGCGGACGCTCGGACAAGACTCTACGGCAGTCTGCGAGAGTGGGTCCGTCTAGATGCTTGGGCCAGTAGTCTGCACCCTCGTGCCCATGACTTGGTGACAGCTGACGATTCATATCCAGATATTCTCATGGCCTGGCGAGAATGCATGGACCGGTCTGGATATAGCGTCAGAGACCCTGGTGATAGCCGGAGCAAAGCCGCAACGCAGCTCCACGCTGTCGGTGCAGAGAAGGCGCTAGCCATGGAACGCAGCGTGGCTGCAGCAGACGCCCGTTGCAATTCTGAAACAAGAATGCGTGAGCAATCTGTCAAACTTCACGACAAGTATGTTGCACAGATCGTAGCGTCGGAGCGGATACTCGCCGACAATTACCGCGCCTGCCGGACCGCAGCCATCCTTACCGCCGAGCGCTTAGTAGGGCAGCCGTACTTCGTGACTTGATCATGTGAGTCTGGATCGGTAGTGGTACCAGCGGGCGCGGGCTTGATGGCGGCGGCGCCACCAGGACCAGCGGAGATGGTGTTCGAGGCTGTGCCAGGCCCTGGTCGCGAGGTTGTACAGCCGTTTGATCTCGACAACGGTCAGCCGGGCGAGTCCGAGGTCGGCCGGTGGTGGTTCGCTGGGGTGGGTGGGTCGGGGCGGTGGCGTGGTCCCGGCCGCGGCGTCGGCGGCGGTGACCGCGCAGACGGCGAGCGCGGCCATGACCAGCACTATGTGCCGCATGATCGGGGTGTGGAGCCGGTTCTGGAACTGGTCGAACCCGAAGTGGTCCTTGCCGAACCCGTGGTCCTCCTCGATCGTCCACCGCCGGCCGGTCACCCTCACCAACGCGGTCAGGGTCGCCGGAAGACGCTCCGGTATCCAGCAGTAGAAGTAGGCCAGGTCGTCGGGGTCAGCCAGGCTCCGGCGTACGAGCAGGTAGTGGCGGGGGCCGGCGGTGGCGATCCACGCCCACGCGTACCAGCGGTCG